>NZ_JBWKME010000051.1:0-186624 GCF_056431085.1 Mesorhizobium waitakense
GCCATCTGCATCGCGGCAACCGTCATCTTCTGGCTCTGATCAATGAGTCCTGAGCCTAGGTCGGCACGTTCGATTTCGGGAGGTGGCGTGGTGCAGGACCAGCGTTTCGATGAGCCGGTGAGGATTGCGCTCGGCCGGTGGCGAAACTCGATCTTCAACGTGGAGCGTGTCGCTCAGGCCGCCGACATTCTAATGAACCGCTGGCCGGTTGCGACAGGGCAAAGGCACATGGCAGCCCGTAAGGTCTGCCTGGCCGTGCTTGAGGGAAGGAAGGAAGCCTCGGCGGCACGAGCGGCGTTCATTAGCGCCGCAATCGAAGCGGATATCCTCGTTGAACCCCGTGAAGTGTCGATGCCGTCCGGCCAAAATTGAATCAAGACTTGGCTCTATCCTCTTGATTGATTGCGGTGTTTTCGGCGATCGCGATCAGCTTTTCGGGTTCATGCTGCCCGGCCTGCCGACGCTTTGCAGGCACCTCCGCAACATTCGCTGGCCGTTTGGCTTGTCTTCGGCATCCCGTTGACACGGTACCCACGTCCATATATTGAACAGGACTATACAGGTTCACTAGACAGGTACGCATATGAAGCGGCGCGCGGTTCAACTGTCTCCCGGCACAGGCAAGCCTGAGCAGATCGCCACCGTTCTGGAGCATGAAATCCGATCCGGCGTGCTCGGCTTCGGCGACCGCCTGCAAAGCGAGAACGAGCTGGTCCAGCGCTTCTCCGTCAGCCGCAACACGGTTCGTAAGGGCCTCGAGGAACTGTCCAGCCGCGGGCTGATCACCACTAAGGTCGGTATCGGCTCGTTCGTCACCTTTGACGGCATGCCAGTCGACGACGCGGTCGGCTGGTCGCGGGCGCTGGCCAATGCCGGCGCCAATGCCGAGACGCGGACGCTGCGACTGGAGGTGATCGAGGACGCCGACCTGGCTGCCTGGCTTGGCATTGAGAGCCCGTTTTTCATCGCCGTCGACCGGGTTCGCACCAACGCCAGCGACGGCCATGCCATTTCCATCGAACGCAGCCGGCTGCCGCTGTCGCCGGAACTGGAGGACGTGCCGCTGCGCGGCCTGCGCGAGGGTTCGCTTCACAAGACGCTGCGCGACGCCGGGCTCATTCCCGACCATGGTGAGGAATGGGTCGAAATCGAGATGCTCAATGCCGAGGATGCCGCCATCCTCGGCTGCCCGCAAGGCACGCCGTTCCTGCGCGGTCGCCGGTTGACCCGCGCCGCCGACGATCGGCCGATCGAGTATGTCACCAGCCTGCTCAACCCGGCGCATTTCGCGCTGCATATGAGGTTCTGAGCGATGTCGGATGCAACCAGCAAGGCGATCGACCGCGCCATGGGCGCACTTGTCGGCGGGGCGATTGGCGATGCGCTGGGCATGCCGACGCAACTCCTGTCGCCGGTCCGGATCGCCGAGCTTTATGGCCATGTCGATGATTTCGTCGCCCCGGTGGCCGACCACCCGGTGTCGAAAGGGCTGCTGGCCGGCACCATTACAGACGACACCGAACAGGCGCTGCTGCTTGGCCGCATCCTTGTGGAGTCCGGTGACCGTTTCGACCACGCGCGCTGGGTCAACGCACTGCTCGACTGGGAGCGCGAGGTCAAGGCTCGCGGCAGCTACGATCTGCTGGGTCCGTCGACCAAACGCGCCATCGATGCCATCAACAACGGCGTGCCGGCGGAGGACGCTGGGCGCGGCGGCGATACCAATGGTGCGGCGATGCGTATTGCGCCAGTCGGCATCATGATGCCGATTGAGCCGCTCGACGCGCTGGTTGCCAAGGTGGCGGAGACCTGCCGGGCGACGCACAACACTTCGATCGCCATCGCTTCGGCCGCCGCCGTCGCCGCCGCCGTCAGCCGTGGCGTCGCCGGCGGTGGCTGGCGCGCCGCGTCCGACAGCGCGGTTGCGGCAGCGAGGCGCGGGGCCACGCTCGGCCATTGGGTAACCGGCGGCGACATCGCCGCGCGCATCGTCTGGGCGCAGGATATCGTGCGTGGCAAGGTGATGAAGGATGCGATCCGGCTGATCACCGATCTGGTTGGCACCGGCGTCGCCAGCCAGGAATCCGTTCCGGCCGCCTTCGCGGTGCTGGAAGTCGCCGGCGGCGATCCATGGCAGGCGGCCGTCATCAGCGCCAATCTCGGCGGTGACACCGACACGATCGGCGCCATCGCGGCCGGCATGGCGGGATCCTGCGCCGGCTTTTCCCGATTGCCGCAGCAGCATACCGCCAGGCTTGTCGGCATCGACATGTCGGAGGTTCGCGCCCTTGCCTCTGATCTCATGGCGGTAAGGGTGGCGAAAAAGGGTTCCGGCAAGGACGCGGCGGCATGAGCGGGCGTCTCGTTCATATCGGCAGTGCCGTGGTCGACTATGTCTACCGCATCGATGCCTTGCCGGCGCCCGGCACGGAGAAGACCGCATCGAGCTTCGCCCAGGTCGCCGGCGGCGGCTTCAACATGATGGTCGCGGCCAGCCGTACCGGCATGAAGGTGGTGTTCGGCGGCCAGCTCGGCAGTGGACCGAACGGCGACTTCCTGCGGGCCGCTTTCGCCAACGAGGGCATCGAGACGCTGACGCCGCCATCGCCCTTGATGGATAGCGGCAATTGCGTCGCCATGATCTCGAGCGACGCCGAACGCACCTTCGTGTCGTGGCCAGGTGCTGAGAGCGTGCTCAGCCTCGACATGATGGCGCCCGTCTCGGTCACACCGGGAGACTGGGTGTTCACCTCCGGCTACACGCTGAGCTACCCCGCAAGCCGTGACGTGCTCACCGACTGGATCGAAACACTGCCGGCGGACACTCCCTTCGTCTTCGATCCGACGCCGGTGATATCGGACATTCCGCGCCTCATCCTGTCACGGGTGCTGGTCCGCACCACATGGCTGAGCTGCAACACGACCGAAGCGGCCGAGATTGCCGGTCCGGGCGACGTTGAAACGGTTGCCGCGCGGTTGCTGGAAGTCCATTGCCCGAAGGCAGCGGGCGTGGTCATCCGCGCCGGAGCCAAGGGCTGCTACGCACGGCTGGCCGACGGCTCGGTGCAGACCGTTGCCGGCTTCAAAGTTTCCGCCATCGACACCAACGGCGCCGGCGACACCCATATCGGCGCCTTCGTCAGCGCGTTGTCGCGCGGCATCCCGCCTTTCGAGGCAGCGCGCTATGCCAATGCAGCGGCGGCGGTTTCGGTGACCCGCCATGGCGGTTCTTCGGCGCCGGCCGATCACGAGATCCAGACATTCCTGAGCCATGCCGCCGACCCGTCGGGCGCAGGCCGGACACGGAAGGCCAATGCATAGCTGCCAGAAAGCCTGACAAGCCCGGGAAGCGGGCAAACACAGAGAGGAACCAACCATGCGCATGCCTGACTTGACTGCTCTTTTGGCGGCGACCGCCGTCTTTACCTCCGCACTCGCGTTTGCCGCCAAGGCCGACGAGGTGCATGTGCTCAACTGGAAGGGCTACGGCACTGACGAGCCGTGGGCCGTCGCGGCTTTCGAAAAGGCCACCGGCAACAAGGTCATCAACGACTTCTTCAATTCCGAACAGGAAATGCTGACCAAGATCCGGACCAATCCCGGCCTCTATGATGTCGTCATGATCAATGCCGCCTTCAACGACCAGGCGATGGACGGAAAGCTGATCCAGCCGATCGATACGTCCAAGTTGCCGAACTACGCCGACATCAGCACGGACAAGGCGGGATCGCCGATGCTTGTCCATGACGGCAAGGTCTATGGCGTGCCATGGGTGTGGGGACTGACAGCGCTCGCCATCAACGAGAAATCCTTCGACAAGCCGCCGACCAGCATCGCCGCGATGTGGGATGCCGCCCACAAGGGCCGCGTCGTCATTCGTGACGACGCCGTCGAGGCGGTGCAGTTCGGCGCCATCGCCACCGGCCAGAACATCAACGACATCAAGGATATGGATGCGGTCAAGACGAAGCTCACCTCGCTGATGCCGCAGATCAAGACCTTCTGGAGCTCGGAGAACGACTGGAACCAGATGGTCGCCTCCAACCAGATCGACATCGGCACCTACTGGAGCGGTTCCGCCGACCGCGCCAAGACGCATTTCAAGCTCCCGGTCTCGCTGGTCGTGCCGCAGGAAGGCGCCGTCGCCTGGCTCGATGCCTTTTCCATTCCGGTCGGCGCCAAGAACGTCGCCGGCGCCGAGGCCTTCATCAACTACATGATCGACCCGAAATTCTATGTCGAATGGGTCACCAAGGTCGGCGCTCCGGTCTCGGCCAACACGAAGGCGGTGGAAGCGCTGCCCGAGGATGCCTTCAACCGCAAGGTGATGGGGGACCCCGAAGTGGCCAAGCGCATCCAGTTCCAAGCGCCGATAACCGACGCGCAGCGCGAAGCCTATCTGGCGCTGTGGCAGCAGCTCAAGGTCGACGTGAAATAGAGCCGACATCCGGGCCAGCCGGCGGTTCGCGCCGGCTGGTTCTTTCAATCCTGGGAGGAGGGTATCATGGCAGCTGCGACAGCGTCGCGAAGCGGGCTGAGATCGGCATTGCCGCTGCTGGCGCCGGCCTATCTCTGGCTGACGGTGGCGATCTTCCTGCCGCTCTCGGCCATGGTCTTCTTCTCGTTCATGACCGAGCTGCCGCTGTCGGGGAAGCCGTGGGCGTTCACGCTCGGCAACTATGCCGCCTTCTTCTCGCAAAGCCTCTACCTGACGCTGCTGCTCGCCTCGCTGCGGCTTGGCCTTGAAGTGACGCTGTGGTGCATCGTCATCGGCTATCCCGCGGCTTACGTCCTGGCCAAGGTGCTGAAGGGACGCAGCCGCGAGGCGATCTTCCTGCTCGTCATCCTGCCGTTCTGGTCGAACGGCCTGGTGCGCATCTTCTCCTGGGCGATGGTGCTGCGCGAAGGCGGCATCCTCGATACGGCGCTCAACGCAGTGCTGCCGTTCAAGATCAATATCGACCTCATGTATTCCTATCCGGCCGTGATCATCGGGCTGGTGCATTCCTATGTGCCCTACATGGTGTTGACCTGCTACCTGACCCTGCAGGCGATCGACGACTCGCTGATCGAGGCCGGGCGCTCGCTCGGCGCCTCGCGGCTACAGGTGCTGAAGCGCGTGATCATTCCGCTGTCGATGCCCGGATTGGTGGCCGGCGCTGCGCTCATCTTCGTGCCGGTTGTCGGCTCGTTCATGGAACCACGCATCCTCGGCGGCCGCACAGGCACCTTCTACGGCACGGTCATCGAGGACCAGTTCGTCGCCGTGTTCAACTGGCCGCTGGGTGCGGCGCTCTCCTTCATCCTGCTGGCCGTCGTCCTGGTGATCCTGGCGGCTGCCTCGCCAGTGCTCAAGAGGGCCGCGTGATGGCGACAACCCGCATCCTCGAATGGCTCGGCCGCCTTTACATCTGGCTCCTGCTGGCC
Organism: Mesorhizobium waitakense; assembly: GCF_056431085.1. Lineage (NCBI taxonomy): Bacteria > Pseudomonadati > Pseudomonadota > Alphaproteobacteria > Hyphomicrobiales > Phyllobacteriaceae > Mesorhizobium > Mesorhizobium waitakense. The sequence continues at coordinate 5,428 of NZ_JBWKME010000051.1, forward strand.
TTCCTCTATTTGCCGATCATCATCATGGCGCTGATGTCGTTCAACGTCTCGCCCTTCTACCAATTGCCGTTCGAATGGACGACGGAGTGGTACGCATCGCTGTGGCAGAACGATCAACTGATTGCCGCCACCTGGAACAGCGTCGAGATCGCCGTCATCACCACCATCGTCTGCACGGTGCTTGGCTCGGCGGCGTCGCTGGCGCTCTATCGTTATGAATTTCGCGGCAAGAAATTCCTGCAGGCGCTGCTTTTCCCGCCGATCGCCATTCCTTGGCTGATCACCGGCACGGCGATGCTGATCTTCTTCTTCGGCGTCGGCATCGGCCGCGGGTTGCATGCGATCCTGCTTGGCCATGTGGCGCTGGCGCTGCCCTATGTCATCGTCGTCGTTTCGGCCCGGCTGCAGACCTTCGCGCCGGAACTGGAAGAGGCGGCGCGCTCGCTCGGCGCCAACCAGTGGCAAGTGACGTGGCGTGTCACGCTGCCGTGGATCATGCCCGGCGTCATTGCCGGTGGGCTGTTCGCCTTCGCCGTCTCGTTCGACCAGTTCGTGGTGTCCTATTTCCTGGCGACGCCGGGGCAGACGACGCTGCCGGTCGAAATCTACGCCGCGATCCGCAAGGGCTTCACGCCCGAGATCAACGCGGTCTCGACGATCATCATTGTCGTGTCGATGGCACTGATGCTGCTCACGGCGCGCTTCTTCAAATTCGGCGGAGAGAAATAATGGCCGGCGTGCAGGTATCGAATGTCTCGCGCAGCTTCGGCGCGCACAAGGCGCTGGACGATGTCTCCATCGATTTCGCCGATGGCGGCTTCTATGCGCTGCTTGGGCCGTCGGGCAGTGGCAAGACCACGCTGCTGCGCCAGATCGCCGGGTTCGACTTTCCCGATTTCGGCCGCATTGCCATCGGGGGCGAGAGCGTCGAGCGGGTGCCGGTCGAGAAGCGCCGCATCGGCATGGTGTTCCAGAACTATGCGCTGTTTCCCAATATGAGCGTTGCCGACAATGTTGCCTTCGGCCTGTCGGTGCGCGGCGAGGCCAAGGCGGTGATTGCCGCCGAGGTGCAGGCCGCGCTCGATCTTGTGCAACTCGGCAAGCTCGGCGGCCGGCGCCCGCACCAGCTGTCGGGCGGCCAGCGCCAGCGGGTGGCGCTGGCACGGGCCATCGTCACCAAGCCGCGCGTGCTGCTGCTCGATGAGCCGCTCGGCGCGCTCGACAAGGCGCTACGCGTCGACATGCAGATCGAACTGAAGCGCATCCAGCGCGAGATCGGCATCACCACCATCTTCGTTACCCACGACCAGGAAGAGGCGCTGACGATGAGCGACCGCATCGGCATCTTGCGCGACGGCAGGCTGGTGCAGGAAGGGCCGCCGGAAGAGATCTACGACCGGCCAAAGAGCGAGTTCGCCGCCACTTTCCTCGGTGACGCCAATATCTTTCGCGGCGACACGACGGGCAGCGGCATCCGCCTGGCGGACGGCACGGCGATTGCCGCGGGCGCGGGCGCGACCCTTGCTGTCGGCGCCAAGGCGAGCTGCGCCGTGCGGCCTGAACGCATCCGCATTGCCACCGATGCCGGGGTTTCCAATGCCACCGACACGAACGTGCTCAAGGGCCAGGTTTCCAAGCGCATCTTCGCCGGCAACAACAGCACGTACTTCGTCGATCGTGCCGGCCAGACGCTCAAGGTCATTGTGCAGAACACCGGCATCGAGCGGCTGGCGGAAGGGCAGGACGTGGTGCTGCGCTGGTCGCCGGAGAGCACGGTGCTGATCGCTGCGGGCTGAGATCTGCAACGGGTCTTGCCAGACCGTTCGCAATCAGGGACAGCATAGCCGGGCAAGAGTCCGGAGTGGCGATGACCTTGGAACTGAGTGGGCGGGACCAGTCGATGCTCGATGGCGAGCAGGGCCAGTCGGCAGCTGCTGCGATGAAAATCCTGGTCGCGTTTTCCAATGCAGTTGGAGCCGGCAGCCTGCTCGATATTGCCGGCGCCCATATCGATGGCTGCCTTTACCACGGCAAGGCCGGGCTCGATTTCGTCGAACGGCTGGTCGAGGGCGGTGGCCGTGTCCGGGTGCCGACGACGCTCAATGTTGGTTCGTTCGATCTCATCCATCCCGGCATGGTGAAGATGCCGGCGGCGGAGGAAGCGCCGGCGCGGCGTCTGATGAAGGCGCATCTCGAACTCGGCTGCCAGGCGACGTTCACCTGCGCACCCTACCAGACGCGGTTCCGGCCGGGCTTCGGCGAGCAGATCGCCTGGGGTGAATCCAATGCCATCGTCTTTGCCAATTCGGTTATCGGCGCGCGCACCAACCGTTATGGCGATTTCATCGACCTTTGCTGCGCCATGACCGCGCGTGCACCGGCCTGGGGCCTGCATCTGAGCGAGAACCGGCGCGGCCGCATCCTGTTCGACCTGGCCGTCCCTGAGCCGGAGCCGAGCGACAGCCTGTTCGTCGGCGTCGGGCTGTTCATCGGGCAGGCGAGCGGCGATCGGATTCCGGTGATCGCCGGCCTGCCACAACCGCGTGACGAGGACCAACTGAAGGCGCTGGGTGCTGCGGCGGCAACCACCGGCGCGGTGGCGCTGTTCCATGCGGTCGGCATTACGCCAGAAGCGAAGACGCTCGATGAGGCGTTCCAAGGCCATGCGCCAGAGGCTTCGATCCGCATCAGTCGCGCCGACATCGATCACGCGCTGGCCAGGCTATCGACCGTGCCTGATGGTGCGCCGCTGGCGGCCGTGTCACTGGGCACGCCGCACTTTTCCCATGACGAATGGATGCGTCTGTTGCCGATGGTGCGCGAGATCGCGCCGGCCAGGCGTATCCCGATCTATGTCAACACCGGTCGCGCGACGCTGACGCGATTGCAGGAGGAGGGCGCGCTGGCTGGCATGGAGGGGTTCGGCTTGATCCCGGTCGCCGACACCTGCACCTATGTCACCTCGATCCTCGAGCGCCTGGACGGCGTGGTGATGACCAATTCCGGCAAATGGGCGCATTACGCGCCGGGCAATATCGGCGTGTCCGTCGCCTTCGCCGACATGAGGGATTGCATCCGCTCGGCTGCGATCGGGCATGTTGTGCGGAGCGCGTCATGATTTGGTCGACTGACACCGGGGTCGAGCGGTTCGGCACCTTCCAACTGGCCGGTGAGGCCGAGGGCCAGGCGCTGGCTTTTTCGCAGCCGCTCAGCTTCTGGGGCGGCGTCGACGCCGAGACTGGCGACATCATTGACCATTCGCATCCCGGTCTCGGCCAGAATATCGCCGGCAAGATCCTGGTGATGCCGAGCGGGCGTGGCTCGTCCTCCTCATCCTCGGTTCTGGCCGAGGCGATCCGCAAGGGCAAGGCACCTGCCGGCATTCTTCTGGAGCGGCCGGACCCGATCCTGGCGGTGGGCGCCATCGTCGCCGAATTCCTCTACGCCATCCGCATGCCGCTGGTGGTGTGCGACATTGCCGGTGTCGCCTCCGGCGACCGGATCGCGATCAGTCTCGGCGTGGATGGCCGGTCGATCGTCAGCATCGGGAGACGCCCAGACGGAGTGGCTGGAGTGCTGCCTCGCGTCGCCACTTCGAACAGACGGCGCGCGCTTATCAGCGCGGCCTTCGTCATTCCTGGTCTGAATCGTCGGTCGTCACACCCCATGATGGGAAATGATGGTGTCGGCCTTGGCCGAGGCGCAGGCCATCGCGTTATATCCTGTCCTCCACGGGAGGAATGGATGGCAGGCACGGATTTCGAGCCGGATGTGAAGATTCGCACCAGGGAATACCGGATCGGCTGCGTCGGTGCCGGCATGATCATGGCCGAATGCCATCTCGCCGCCTATGCACAAGCCGGCTTCCCAGTGGTCGCGATTGCTTCGCGTACGAAAGCCAGCGCCGAAAAAGTGGCCGGGCGCTGGGGCATCCCGACCGTTCATGAGACGCCGGAACAGCTGATCGAGGACGACCGGGTCGAGATCGTCGATCTTGCCTTTCCGCCCGACCAGCAACCGGCGCTGATCCGCCATGCGCTGAAGCAGAAGCACATCAAGGCGATCCTGGCGCAGAAGCCATTGGCGCTGTCGGTAGAGGAAGCGGTCAGGCTGCGCGACGAAGCGGCCGGGTCCGGTAAGATCCTCTCTATCAACCAGAACATGCGCTACGACCAGTCGATGCGCGTGCTGAAACAAATCATCGATAGTGGCGCGCTGGGCGACATCGTCTTCGCGCAGATCGACATGCATGCGATCCCGCACTGGCAGACTTTTCTTGCCGACTATGACCGGCTGACGCTCGCCAACATGAGCGTGCATCATCTCGACGTGCTGCGTTTCCTTTTCGGCGATCCGCAAGAGATCACGACGCTGACGCGCAAGGATCCGCGCACGAAATTCGACCATTCCGACGGCATCACCGTATCGACGTTGCGCTTCCCGTCGGGCGTGCTCGCCGTGTCGCTGGAAGACGTCTGGTCCGGCCCGCGCCAGGAGGGCTACAAGGACGACCAGCACATCAACTGGCGCGTCGACGGCACCAGGGGAGTCGCCAAGGGCACCATCGGCTGGCCGACGGGCGTGGCTTCGACCCTGACCTATGCCTCGGCCGAGACGACAGGCGGCGAATGGGTCAGTCCCAGATGGGACACGATGTGGTTCCCGCACGCCTTCATCGGCGTGATGGAACAGCTGCAGCAGGCGGTGAAGACGGGCACTCCACCGGCGCTGTCTGTCGCCGATAACGTCAAGACAATGGCGCTGGTCGAAGCCGGATACCGTTCCATGGCGGAGGGCCGCACGGTCAAGCTGTCCGAGATATCGATCGACTGAACATCTGGCCGCCGAATAGCGTGGCGGCTGAATCGCTTACCGGGAGGAGTTCACATCATGATGCAGGCGGGTATCTTCACCGGCTATTTTCCCTATGGCCTCGAAGAGGTGGCCAGGCGCATTCGCGCGCTCGATTTCAACACGGTACAACTCGATCTGCATTTCAGGGATATCGACCTCTCGGCTGGGCAGATCGCCAAGGATAAGGCGAGGACTGTGCGGGATACGTTCCGCGACCACAATCTGCCGGTCTGCTGCATTTCCGGCTACACCAACATCATCCACCCGGACAAGGTCGAGCGCGACAAGCGCGTCGGCTATCTCAAGGAGATCATCCGCAACGCGCGCGAATTCGGCTCGCCTTACGTGATCTCGGAAACAGGCACCTACAACACCGAATCCGATTGGGTGCACCACCCCAGGAACAAGACTGAGGAAGGATTCGAGGAATGCCGTAAGGTGATCTCCGACCTTGCCCAGACGGCCTATGACCATGGCGCGGTCTTCCTGCTCGAAACTTATGTCAACAATGTCGTCGGCTCAGTCGAGGAAACGGTCAAGATGTTCGCGCAGGTCGACCATCCTGGTCTTGGCCTGCTGATGGATCCGACCAATTATTTCGAGGCGCACAACATCGACCGCATGGACCAGGTGCTGAACCAGGTGTTCGACACGCTGACCGACAAGATCAGGATCGCGCATGCCAAGGACGTCAAGCGCTCCGGCAGCGACAAGTCGGAGAAGCACGCCGACATTGGCGATGACAATGCTTCGGAAGGCCTCACCTTTCGCGGCGTCGGCGAGATCGAATTGCCGGCGCCCGGCCTCGGTTCGCTCAATTATGATCTTTATCTCAAACGGCTCAGCGAAAAGCACCCGAACATCCCGGTCATCATCGAGCATCTGACCGAGGACGACGTGCCACGCGCCAAGACATTCCTCGATGGAAAATTCCGCGCCAACGGCCTTTGAGGACCGCACGGGAGGCGACGATGGCGACGGTCAAGACAAAGCGCCACTACAGCCTGGTCGGTGAAAGCACGCGGATCGCGATCGAGACCGGGCTGGCCTCCGCCGAGTGGTATCACACGGACGTGCCGCGCAAGACCATGAAGGAGCTGATGCAACGCTCCGATATGCCGGCGATCCGCGACACCCTCATCTGGATCGCCGCCATATTGGGCTCGGCTGCCGGCGGCATCTGGTTTTGGAGTTCATGGTGGTGCGTGCCGTTCTTCTGCGTCTACGGTGTGCTCTACGGCTCCTCCAGCGACTCGCGCTGGCACGAATGCGGCCACGGCACAGCCTTCCGCACCCGCTGGATGAACGACGTCGTCTACCAGATCGCGAGCTTCATGCTGATGCGCAATCCGGTGACCTGGCGCTGGAGCCATGCCCGACATCACACCGACACGATCATCGTTGGCCGCGACGCCGAGATCGCGGTGATGCGTCCGCCGGATCTGTTGCGCGCCGCACTTGCCTTCACCGGCGTCCTCGATTTCCGCTATTCGCTGCCGACGCTGGTGCGCAATGCGTTCGGCAAACTCTCGCCGGACGAGAAAAGCTTCGTGCCGGAGATGGAGCAGCACAAGGCGGTTATCGCCGCGCGCTGGCAGATCGCTATCTATCTCGCTGCGATCGCGCTGGCGCTCTGCCTCTGGTCGTTCCTGCCGCTGGTGCTGATCGGCCTGCCGCGCCTCTACGGCAGCTGGCACATGGTGCTGACCGGCCTGCTTCAGCATATCGGGCTGGCCGACAATGTCACCGATCATCGGCTGAACACGCGCACCATCTACATGAACCCGATCAGCCGTTTCATCTATTGGAACATGAACTACCACGTCGAACATCACATGTTTCTAATGGTGCCCTATCATGCGCTGCCGAAGCTGCATGAGTTGATCAAGCACGATCTGCCGGAACCGAACCCTTCGATGTGGCATGCTTATCGCGAGGTCTGGCCGGTACTGATCAAACAGCTCCAGTACGAGGACTATTTCCTCGAGCGCGAATTGCCGCCGACGGCACGGCCGTACCGCGACGAATTCCATGCGCTGACCGTCCCGGCGGCAGCGGAATAGGGGAGAACCAGATGGCCGGCTGGGTTGAAGCGTGCGGCGTCGATGATGTCGAGGAAGAAGACGTCATCCGCTTCGACCATGGCGGTCGCACCTTCGCCATCTATCGCAGCCCGGATGACGAATTCTTCGCAACCGACGGCTACTGCACGCATGAGAAGGCGCATCTGGCTGACGGGCTGGTGATGGACGACATCATCGAATGTCCCAAGGACAATGGCCGCTTCAACTACAAGATTGGTGCCGCCAAGGGCGCACCAGTGTGCGTCGATCTCGCGACCTATCCGGTGAAGGTCGAGGCTGGCAAAGTGATGATCCAGATCGGCTGACCTGCCGCAGCACGTAACAGAGGGAATTCTTTCGATGAGCCGAAAAAGACCGACGGTGGCGGACCTGCGCGCCATGAAGGGCAAGCGCCAGCTGACCATGCTGCGCGTGCTGACGATGGACGAGGCCGAGGCCGCCGAGCGGGCAGGGGTCGACATCGTCTCGGTGCCGCCCGAACTGGTTCTCAACCCGCAATACCGCGATGCGGCGCCCAGCCTGTTCACCATGCCGGGGGAGAATTTCTTCGAGATCGGCACGGCGGACGATTTCCTGCGCTGGGCCTTCCGGCTCTACAAGGCCGGCGCCGACGCGGTCTATTGCAGCGCCGGCTACGCCACGATCAAGCGGATGGCCGACGACGCCATCCCGGTCATCGGCCATGTTGGCCTCATTCCATCGCGCGCCACCTGGACGGGCGGCTTCAAGGCTGTCGGCAAGACGGCCGACACCGCCATGGCGGTCTTCGCAGCGGTGAAGCAACTGGAGGCCGCCGGCGCCATCGGAGCGGAGATCGAAGTGGTGCCGGTCGAGGTGGCGAAGGCAATCTCGGAGCGAACGTCGCTGATCATGCTGTCGATGGGGGCGGGGACCGGCTGCGACGCGCAATATCTGTTCGCGGACGACATTCTCGGCCAGAACCGTGGGCACATGCCCCGCCACTCCAAGGTCTATCGCAATTTCGCCGCCGAATATGACCGCCTGCAAGCCGAGCGGATCGCGGCGTTCTCCGAATATGTCGCCGACGTCAACAGCCTGGCCTATCCCGAGGACAGGCACGTCGTGCACATGGATCCCGGTGAGCTACGGCTGTTCCTCGACAAGGTCGACCGGGCGTAAGGTCAGCTGCCAGGGCCCATTGGCGAGCGCGGCGAAGAGCGCTTCGGCGTCGATGCCGAGTGGCCGATCCTCCTTCAGGCTAGGGACCAGCGCGCGTATCGCCGTGTGAATTGCGGCGGTGCGCGGCGCCAGGGTGAGCCCGTCGCGCAGGTCGACCGCCTGTGCCGCCGCCATCAATTCGAAGGCGATCAGCCGCCGCCACAGCGCGACCATCCCAGCGCATTTCGCGACAGCCAGCGGTGTCTGCGTGGCATGGTCCTCGACGCCTTCCGAGACGGCCAAGAAATCCAGCATCACCGGATTGGCTCTGTGGCGGATGGCGGCCAGGATCGATGTCGCCGTCTTCTGCAGCGGCACGAAGCCGGCCGAGGCGCCGCCGACCGGCGACAGATATTTCGGCAGGCCGTTACGGCCGGAGCCAGTAAGCTGGATGAAGCGGGCAGCGCTCGCGGCGGCACACTGGGCGATCGCCAGGCCGAGCGTTTCGAAGGCGAGCGACAGCGAGGCAGTGTGGAAATTGCCGGTCGACAGCACCAGCCCGTCGTCGCTGAGCACCAGCGGGTTGTCGGCGGCGGCATTGAGTTCGATCTCGACGGCATGTCTCGCCTGGCCGATCGCCTCGATCAGCGCGCCATGGATCGAGGGCATGCAGCGGATCGACAGGGGATCTTGCAAGGTGGTTGGCGCCGGTGCCTCGTCGCGGGCGACCAGATATTGCAAGGCCTTGGCCGCTTCCTGCTGGCCGGCCGCCGGCCGCGCCATATGCAGGCGCGGGTCGAGGATGGTGCGATTGGCGCCGATACCTTCCATGGTCAGCGCGCCGGCCTGGTGCTGCTGGGCAAGGGCGGACAGCGCATCCGTCACCACGAGCGCACCGCTGCCCGCTGAAACAGCCGAAGCGTTAATCAGCGACAGCCCGTCCTTGGGCGCCAGGCTGATGGGGACGAGGCGGGCCATCATCAACGCCTTGGCCGCCGGCATGCGCCGGCCCTGATAGTCGGCGTCTCCTTCACCGGTCAGCAGGCGGGCAAGCGCCGTCATCAGCACCAGATCGCCGGCGCCGATCGAGCCGAGCGACGGCATCACCGGGTGGACGCCGGCATTGAGCGCGTCGACCAAAGCGACAAACACGGTGGGCGAAAGTCCGGAGCCTCCCGTTGAAAGCATCGCCGCGCGGGCAAACATAGTTGCCCGCACGGTCTCGACCGGCAGCGCTTCGCCGACCGCGCCGCTGCGTCCTTCCAGCAGCTGGCGCTGGAAGGCGCTGGCGTCGCCCTCGACCGTCGTGCCGAGATTGGCGCCGAGCCCGGTGTTGAGGCCATAGATCTGCTGGCCGGAGGCGGCGGCCTGGTCGAGCACTGTTCGCGCCTTCTGCAGCCTGCCGAGGACATCGGATCGGACCTCCACCTTGCGCGCTTCGCGGGCCACAGCGGCGACATCCGCAGTGCCCACGCCGGCTCCGGTGAGGACGAGCGCACTCATGCGAAGCGCAGCCGCTGGCCGATGCCTTGCGCCTGCGCCTTGGCCAGCATCGCCTTGCCCAACGCAATGTCGGACAGCGACAGGCCGCGGTGCCAGAACAGGATCGTCTCGCTGTCATTCTCTCGCCCGGCATTGAGACCGGCGGCGATCTGGCCAAGCTCGGCATGCAGCGTCTTTTCGCTCAGCCGCCCGGTCTCGACATGGGCGCGCAGCGAGCCGAACTTGCCGCCCTTGCACTGGCCCCAATCGTCGACGACCATCTTCTGCATGATGTCGGTCAGCGACAGCTCCACGGCGCTCATGGTGCCGTAGGGCACGACCAGCGCGCCGGGCTTGATCCATTCGGTCTTCAACAAGGGCTGCGGTTCCGGCAGCCGCGAGGCCTCGACCACGATGTCGGCGCCTTCGACACAGCTCTTCCAGCCGGCCACAGCGGTGACACGCTTGCCGAGATCGGCGGAGAGTTTTGCGGCGAAACCGTCGCGGCTTTCCGGGCGGCGCGAATGGACGCGGATTTCGTCGAAGTCGAAGAGATGGTCGAGCAGGCGCACGTTCCAGTAGGCGGTGCCGCGCGCGCCGATATGGGCCAGCACTTTTGAGCCCTTGCCCGCCAGATGCTTGGCGCCGATGGCGGTGACGGCACCGGTGCGCATGTCGGTGATGACGGTGGCGTCGAGAATGGCGCGCGGCGTGCCGGTGCGCGGATCGAACAGATTGAGGATGCCGAATTCGGAGGGCAGGCCGTGCAGGTAGTTGTCGACATAGTCGCCGACGATCTTGACGCCGGCGGTGTCGAGCGGCGCGACGTAGCCGCGCAGGACATTGAAATGACCGTGGAAGGACGGGTCCGGCTCGAGATGGACGCGCGGCTCGATCACCGTCTGGCCATTGCCTTGCGCCACCAGGCCGGCCTCTACGGCGGCAATGATTTCACCATCGGACATGGCAAGGGCGTCGATATCGAGGGCATTGAGATAGTCGATATAGATGGGTTTCATCTGCTGCGTGCACTTTCCCCGGTCGCCTCTCATCCATAACAGGCCGTGACGCGACACGAAAGTTTGTTACGCCGTCTATGGACGCGGCCGGCTAATTGCTGTTCAAACCGGTTCCGTCATGACTGCCATTCCCGACACTGAAGCCTTACCCGAAACGGCCACCAATGCGCGGCGCGTGGCGCTGATTGTCGCCATCGCCTTCTTCATGCAGTTGCTTGATTCGACGATCATCTCGACATCGCTGCCGCAGATGGGCGCTTCCTTCGGCGTGCCGGCGGTGGCGATGAGCATCGGCATCACCGTCTACATGCTGACCATGGCAGTGTTCGTGCCGCTGTCGGGCTGGCTCGCCGACCGGTTCGGTGCGCGCAATATCTTCCTGCTGGCAATCATCCTTTTCACATTGGCCTCGCTCGCCTGCGGCTTCTCGCAAAACCTGACCCAGTTCGTCGCTGCACGTGTCGTGCAAGGGCTGGGCAGCGCACTGATGACGCCGGTCGGCCGCATTCTCGTCTTGCGCAATGCATCGAAGTCCGAGCTGCTCAACGCCACCGCGCTGATCACCTGGCCGGCACTGTTCGCGCCGGTGGTCGGGCCGGTGCTGGGCGGCTTCATCACCACCTATCTGTCCTGGCACTGGAATTTCTTCATCAACATCCCGCTCGGCGTAATCGGGCTGGCGCTGGTCGCCCGCTTCATTCCCGGCGACCGCGAGGCTAACCCAAAACCGCTAGACTGGCCGGGTTTTTTCCTGACATCGGCGGGACTTGCTTGCCTTCTGTACGGGCTCGAACGCATCGCGCATCCAGAAGACGGTGTCTTGCCGACGGTGGTGCTCATCGCCTTCGGCGTCGCCATCGGCTGGCTGGCGGTGCGCCATCTCAGGCGCGCACCGCATCCGCTGCTCGACCTCTCATCGTTCAAGGTGCTGACCTTCGCCATCTCGACGCTTGCCGCCGGCACCAATTTCCGGGTGGCGATCAACGCCACGCCGTTCCTGTTGCCGCTTCTGTTCCAGGTCGGCTTCGGTCTCAGCCCCGTCGATGCCGGCATGATGATCCTGGCCTATTTCCTCGGCAATCTCGGCATGAAGACGGTGACGACGCCGACGTTGCGGCGCTTCGGCTTTCGATCTGTGCTCGTCGTCAACGGCCTGATCGCCTCGGCGTCGATCATGGCGTGCGCGGCGATCTCACCGCAGACGCCGCAAGCGCTGGTGATCCTACTGATGCTGATCGCCGGCCTGTCGCGCTCGATGCAGTTCACCGCCCTCAACACGCTGGCCTTCGCCGATATCGACGCGGCGCAACGCAGTTCGGCCGCGACACTGTCCAGCATGCTGCAGCAAGTGGCGATGCTGTTCGGCGTCGCGGTGGCGGCGGCGATCCTCAACCTGTCGCAGATCGCCAGGGACCGGCCGGCGCTCGACCTCGTCGATTTTCGAATCGCCTTCCTGGCGATCGGCGCCATCGGGCTGGTGGCGGCGTTGCGTTTCCTCGCGCTGCCGCCAGGTGCGGGTGCCGAGGTTTCCGGCCACGCACGGGGGAACTGAAATCGAATTTTTCCGCCTGATGCGCAGATAAATTCCGCCTTGCCCTTTCGCCTTGGTCGGTGCTTTCGCAAGCGATCGCAATGGCGCAACCAATTGCTAAAAATCCAGACTTTTCTGGGCATTGCGCCAGTTTTGGCAATCGATTCGTCCACTCGATGAATATCGCCGCCGACCGGGCTTCTGAACGCGGATTCATTTGACGAACCGGCGCTAAGCCGATTAGCTTTCCGTGGGATGGCAGCGCTGCCATTGGGGCGTAAGCGGGACATGAACGCGATCGGCTGGCCGAATTTCAGGAGCCTGAATCAGGAAGGCATTGTCTTTGCCATTGCCGTGGTGCTGTTTGTTGCCGCTGCCATCGGCCTGCCGGGCTTCATCGACCCAAACAATCTCGTGGCCATCGTCCGCTCGGTGTCGGTGCTCGGCATGCTGGCGCTCGGCATGGCTGTCGTCATCATCGGCCGAGGCATCGACCTCTCGGCCGTGGCGATCATGGCAATGTCTGTCGCCTGGTATCTGCAGCTCCTGAATTCAGGAACGCCGGACGGGCTGGCCTTCGCCTATGTGCTGGCCGGCGTGCTCGCCATCGGCCTGCTAAACGGCTTCCTCGTCGCCTATGCCGATGTGCCGGCGATCTTCGTGACGCTGGCGACCGGTTCCTTCGTCTTCGGCTACGTCCGCTCGCAACTGATCACGCAGGATGCCGTGCCGGTGCCGCAGGGCCATTGGGTCGAGCTGCTCGGCGGCCTGCGCTTCCTCGATATTCCCGTCGAGGTGTTCGTCTTCGCGGGCCTCGCCTTCTTGTTCTTCCTGTTCCTGCGCTACACCAAATGGGGCCGCTACATCTATTTCGCCGGCGACAATCCGGTCGCGGCGCGCAACATCGGCATTCCGGTGCGGCCGATGCTGGTGCTGCGCTATGTGCTGTCGGCCTTCGTCGCGCTGATTGCCGGCCTGCTGACGGCGGCCAGCCTGCATTCGATCAACACCCGCGTCGTCAATTCGACGCTGCTCTACGACATCGTGCTGGTGGCGGTGATCGGCGGCATCGGCCTGTCCGGCGGGCGGGGCGGGGTGCGCAACGTGCTGGTCGGGGCGGCGCTGATCGGCATCCTGCTCAACGCCATGACCATCATCGATATTCCGCTGCTCTACCAGAACCTGATCAAGGCGGCGATCCTGCTGGGGGCGATCATCGTCGATGGCGTCATCAACCCACGTGACGAACAGACCGCGCAGCAGGGCGATATCTAAGCATGATCCCGAAGAGATCATTCTCGAACCAGAAGACTTGACCAAACTCGGACGGTTGGGCCGTCGGTGAACCACAGTGACCAAAACAGAGGATGTGACATGAAACTGATCAGAACACTATTGGCCGCCGCCACGGCGCTTGCCGTTACCGCTTTCGTAGCGCCTACCTTTGCCGCCGACGACCCGGGCCCGGCCGCCTATGCGCAGGCGCTGAAGGGCAAGCGCGTCATGCTGGTGCCGCTGGCGATGGGCTTCGACCTGGCGCAGGGCTGGGCGCATTATCTGAAGACCGAAGTCGAGGCCTGGGGTGGCGTGTTCGAGACGCGCGATCCGAACTGGGTCGTCGATGCCGGCGCGCAGGCGATCACCGACGCCATTTCGTCGGACACCCGGCCGGACGTGCTGATCATCCATGCGCCGGACCTCAACTCCTATTCCAAGCTGATGAAGAAGGCGCAGGCGGCCGGCACCTACGTGCTCCTGGTCGACAATCCTGCCAACTTCCCGGCCGACGCCTTTGTCGGCAGCGACTGGGACCGTCTAGGCCAGCTCGAGGCCGAAGCTGCGATCAAGGGCTGCGGCGAAAACTCGTCGAAGAAGATCGGCCTGGTGCAGGGCGACCAGGCGAACTCCTCCAGCCTTTATCAGTATGCCGGCATCATGAAGGTTCTGGACAAGCATCCCGACTTCAAGGTGGTGGCCAAGCCCGACTCCAACTGGGATGCGACGACCTCGCGCAACGTGACGACAACGATGCTGCAGCAGAACCCGGACATTTGCTCGATCATCGACTTCTGGGATGGTGACGCCACCGGCGCGTCGGCCGCGATCCGAGACGCCAAGCTCGAGGGCAAGGTGTTCCTGGTCACCACCGGCGGGGGGGAAAAGGCGGCCGACTGCGACAAGCTGCAGGACGGCACCTATGGCGCCGTGGTGATGACCGAGCTTGCCCGCCAGTCGGGCGACATGAACGCTATTATCAAGTTCCTGCTGCAGAGCGGCCAGCCGGCCGGTACCTCGCACACCTACATCTACACGCTCGAGAAGGCGACGACCAAGGCCGACCTCAAGCCCGACAGCTGCTGGGACCTGAAGTCGCTGCAGGCCGAAGCGGCGGCGAAATAGACCGATCCTTGCCAAACATCAATTAACGAGGTGGCCGGATTGCCCGGCCACCTCTTTCTCTAGCAGCCCAGATTTTGCAGCAGTGACCCGATGTCCTTTCGCGAACGCCTCCAGTCCTGGCGCTACAATCTCGTGCCCGACCATCTTGTCGGCGAGATCCTGACCAAGCGCTGGACCGACAACGCCATTCCGTTCCTGGCGCTGGTGGTGACATTGGCGACCTTCGGCTCGGTCATTCCGGGCTTCTTCAAGCTGACCTCGCTGCAGGAATCGACCCGCCAGCTCGGCGAGTTCTCAATGGTCGTCACCGGCATGACGGTGGTGATGCTGGGCGGCGGCATCGACCTGTCGGTCGGCTCGATCTTCGCGCTGTCGTGCTTCTCGGCCGTCTATGTCTTCTTCATCCTCGAACAGTCGATCTGGCTGGCGCTGGCCGCTTCGCTTGCCACCGGCCTCGTCTTCGGCGCCATCAATGGCTATCTCGTCGGCTATCTCCGCCTGCGCGCCTTCCTCACCACGCTGGTCACCTTCATCTTCGGGCGGGCACTGTTCGACATCCTGGTCACCACCTATGCCGCTGATGTGCAGCTCTCGACAGCCACGTCGGATGTGCTCGACTTCATCGGCGACAGCACCTTCTGGGGCCTGTCGGTCTCGGTCTGGCTGGCGATCATCCTCGCCATCGTCACCCATATCGCGCTGACCCGTTCGCGACCGGGCTGGCACGTGCTGGCGGTCGGCGGCTCCAGGCGCTCGGCGCACAATGCCGGCATTCGGGTGCGCCGCACCGTGTTCATGACCTATGTCTTCTCAGGTTTCTGCGCCTCGATCGGTGGCTTCCTCATCGCTTGCCGCCTGAGCGGGGCAGGGCCTGGCACCGGCCTCAATCTCGAGATCATGGCGCTGACGGCGGCGGTGGTCGGCGGCGTCAGCTTGGGCGGTGGGCGCGGCTCGGTGATCAAGGGGCTGATGGGCGCCATCATCGTCTTGACCATGACCAACGGGCTGATCCGGCTGGGCTATGGCACCGGAACCAACCAGATGGTGCTCGGCATCATGCTGGCGGTGGCGGTGACCATCGACATCCGCTGGCTGAAGAACCGCCACAAGGTGCTGAACGAGGTCTATGTCGCGCCGGTCTATCTCAAAATGGGCGCGACCCAGTCGGCGGCACCCGGTTCGGGCACGCCATACGAACTCGATAATCGATTGTCAAAAGCTGACCATATCGGGCTCGGCGAACTTGAGGGGCCGGAGGACGTCATCCTCGACCGCGACGACAATCTCTATTGCGGCACCCGCCATGGCGAGATCGTACGCTTCTTCGCGCCGGACTATGTAAGGTCGGAAGTGTTTGCCCATATTGGCGGCTTTCCGCTCGGCCTGGCCTTCGACAAATCAGGCAACCTGATCAGCTGTGTCGGCGCCATGGGGCTCTATTCCGTGTCCCCGGACCGGGAGGTCAAACGCCTGTCGGCCGAGACCTCGCGCTCCTGGACCTCGATCGTCGACGATGCGCGGCTGCGCGATCCCAATGACTGCGACGTGGCACCCGACGGCCGTATCTATTTCACCGACTCGACCAAGCGCTACGACGCCCATGACTGGGCTCTGGATTCGATCGAAAACCGCGCCACCGGCCGCTTGCTGGTCTGCGACCCGAAGGATGGCTCGACCAAGACACTGCTCGACGGTTACCGCTACACCAACGGTGTGTGCATGGCGCATGACGGCAAGTCGCTGTTTTTCGCCGAAAGCTGGGCTTGTCGCGTGCATCGCTACTGGCTGGAAGGGCCGAAGGCCGGTACGGCCGAATGCGTCATCCGCGACATGCCGGGCTACCCCGACAACATCAACCGCGCCTCCGACGGCAATTACTGGATGGCATGGCTTGGCATGCGCACGCCGAGCTTCGACCTGTCGCTGCGCCATCCCGACATGCGCAAGCGCATGACGCGCCGGCTGCCGCAGGATGAATGGCTGTTCCCCAACATCAACACCGGCGGCGTGGTCAAGTTCAACCAAACCGGCGGCATCGTCGAGGCGATGGGCGACCTGACCGGCGGCGCACACCCGATGGTCACCTCGATGCGCGAGCACAAGGGCTATCTTTTCGTCGGCGGCATCCTGAACAACCGCATCGGCCGCTACAAGATATCAGGCGCCGACCCGAACTGGACCAGCCCCGCTTCCTACTGGGGGGCGAAGTCGTGATCCTCGATCCTGTGCTTGACCTGTTTCGCGGCAAGGCAGTGACCATTCCGCCGCTCGACGGCGCCTTCCGTCCCAACACGCGGCTGGACGACGCGCCGGCGGTCGCCGAACTGACCGAGCCGGATAATCTGCTGATTTCCAGCGACAGGCTGTTGGCCTCCAGCGGCAATGCTGTCCACGCGATCGCCGCCGGAGCCGTGCCAACCGTGGTCGAGACCTTTCCATCTCCGGTTACGGCGTTGGCGCTGTCGCCATCGGGCGAACTGACGATCGGGTTGGAGAGCGGTAGGCTGTTGATTGCCGGCAAGGAGGTTTCGCTGCCGGCCGGGATACGCTGCATCACCGCGCTTGCCTATGCAGATGATGGCACGCTGTGGCTGGCCAATGGTTCGGCTGAACACGCGCCGTCGCAATGGGCCGCCGACCTGATGAAGAAGGGCACGTCCGGTTCGCTGTGGAAGCGGGCCGCGGCGGGCGCAGAATTCCGCAAGGTGGCCGGCGAGATCGCCTTTCCTTATGGGCTCCATCCCATGGGGCGGGATGTGCTGGTCAGCGAAAGTTGGCGCCACCAGCTCGTCCGCTTCGACGGCGCGACCGGCAACCGCTCGACGGTTCTGGCGCATCTGCCCGGCTATCCCGCACGGCTGTCGCCGACCGCCGATGGCGGTGCGTGGCTGACCTTGTTTGCGCCGCGCAACCGGCTGATCGAATTCGTGCTGCAGGAAACGCACTACCGGCAGGACATGGTCGAACAGGTGCCGCCGGCCTACTGGATCGCGCCGGCCCTGGCTTCTAGCCGCAGCTTCCTTGAACCGCTGCAATGCGGTGGCATCCGCACCATGGGCATCCACAAGCCTTGGTCGCCAAGCCGCTCCTACGGGCTGGTGGTAAGGCTCGACCAGAAGCTGCAGCCGCAATTCAGCCTGCACAGTCGCGCCAACGGCACGCGCCACGGCATTTGCAGCGTCGCCGAGAGGGCCGGCCTTCTGTTCATCGCCTCCAGGGGCGGCGACTGCGTGTTGTCCGTCGACCTCGCGTCGGGAGGGCTTTGATGGAACCGATTGTCCGCCTGGAAAATGTCACCAAGACTTATCGCGGCGTGCCCGCGGTGAAAAACGTCAGCTTCGACCTGCGCAAGGGCGAGATCCACGCGCTGCTCGGCGAGAACGGCGCGGGTAAGTCGACGCTGACCAAGATCGTTGCCGGGGTGGTCGACGCCACCTCCGGCAGGATGTTCCATAAGGGCGCCGAAATCGCCTACGCCTCGCCGCATGCGGCGCTCGAAGCCGGCATTGCCATGGTGTTCCAGGAAACCAGTCTGGTGCCGTCGATGACGGTGGCGCAGAACCTCTATCTCGGCAGCGAGAAATTCCTCAACCGGCTACGCGGCACCTACATTTCGGCGCAGCAGTTCCTGCAGTCCCTCAACTTTCCCGTCGACCCGAACGCGATGGTGGCGACGCTGGGTGCCGCCAAGCGGCAGATGGTCGAGATTGCTCGTGCCGTCCACCACAATGCCGAGGTCATCATCTTCGACGAGCCGACGGCGACGCTGACGCCAGAGGAGAAGCGGCATTTCTTCGCGCTGATCCGGCGGCTGAAGGCGAGCGGCGTGTCGATCGTCTTCATCAGCCACGCGCTTGAAGAAGCGCTTGATATCGCCGACCGCATCACCATCTTGCGCGACGGCGAGTTGGTCATCACCGACGACACATCCGCCTTCGACCGCGACCGGATCGTCGCCGCCATGGTCGGGCGAACACTGTCCGGGCAGATCTACAGGCAGCGCGACGAAGCAAAATTGCGCAAGGCCGGCAAGAAGGTGCTGTCGGTGCAGGACATTTCGATGAGCAATGTCGTGCGCAACAATTCCTTCTCGATCTTCGAGGGACAGATTACCGGCGTGTTCGGGCTGATCGGGTCTGGCCGCACCGAGACCTTCAAGATCGTCTCCGGCATCTACAAGCGCGATTTCCTGCGTGGCGGGGCGATCGAACTAGACGACAAGCCGGTGCGCTATCTCGTGCCGAGCGAGGCGGTGGCCGACGGCATCGTCTATGTCACCGAGGACCGCAAGAGCGAGGGCATCTTCGAGACGATGGGCATTGCCGAGAACCTGTTCGGCGGGCTGTTGGCGGCGGGCCGCGAAAAGGCCTGGGTGATCGACCAGCAGGAGATGCGGCAGCTTGCGGCCGAATGGACGAAGACGCTGAACATCAAGGCGATCAACGACAATGCACGCGTCGTCGAGCTATCCGGCGGCAACCAGCAGAAGGTGGTGATCGGCAAGGGGCTAGTGCAGCGACCCCGCATCGTCATCTTCGACGAGCCGACGCGCGGCGTCGATGTCGGCGCGATCGCCGAGATCCATCAGATCATCAACCGGCTGGCCGATGAGGGCCTCGCTGTCGTCGTGATTTCCTCCTACCTGCCGGAGATCATGAACCTGTCGGACCGCATCCTGGTCTGCCGGCAAGGCCGCATCGTCGAAGAGTTTTCGCCGGCGGAGGCAACCGAGGAAAAGATCATGTACGCGGCGGTTCACTAGATTCAGGTCAGGTCGGCCTGCAAATGGCGACTTCTTGGGCTTCCTGACCTGAATCGCCACGCCGTCGCTAAAAAGTGAATCGGGCAATGGATTGGCTGCGATTGCTCAAGACCTGATTTAATTCACACGACGATCCAAACGAAAGGACCAGCCATGGCCACCACAAAACTTCTGACCGATGCCGACGTGGAGAAGATCCCGGCTGTGAAGGCGGTGTTCGACGACATCCGTGCGACGCGCAAATCCGATTTCGTCAACAATTTCTGGCGCGGGCTGGCCAATGATCCACCAGCGCTGAAGCGGATCTGGGAACAGTTGAAGGTGGTGATGGTCGCTGAGAGCGCCATCGATCCGTTGACCAAGGAGATGATCTATATCGCGGTGTCGACCGCCAATGGCTGCTCCTACTGCGTCCACTCGCACACCGCCGCCGCCCGGGCGAAAGGCATGACCGACGCGCAGCACGGCGAACTCGTATCGATCATCGGGCTGGCCGGCCAGACCAACCATATGGTCACTGCGATGCAGATCCCGATCGATCCGCAGTTCGAGGTGAAGTGAGGGCGGCTGCTTTCCAGGGCTGGAATTTTCATGGACAAAAGCACCAGATTTCCAACGTCGCTCTCTGGCTACGAGATTGAAGGCCTGATTGGGATTGACGCTTCACGACTGGTGCCGCTGTATCAGGGCTGCTCTGACTATGTCGTGCTGGAACGAGGCGAGCCGCCCAACGCTGCCACTGCAAAGGAGGAATTTGAGAGCTTTCCACCGAACCGGACGGAAGCCGACAAGTTCATATTCGGGGTGAAGGCAATCGATGGTGAATTTGTAGGCTTACTGGCCTGCGACCGCAATTATCCGCGAGTGGAGTGTTGGTGGATCGCGTTGTTCATGATCGACAAAGCACTTCGCGGAAGAGGGTTGGGGCGTACACTGTGCGACGACTTTTTCAGGTGGCTGAAATCCCAGAACGTCAAGTGGGTGGAACTCGGAGTGATCACAGAAAATGAGCAGGCTCTTCGCTTTTGGCAGCGGCAGGGCTTCAAGCTGGTGCGGACGGCGGGGCCAGTCAGTATTGGGGCGAAACGGCATATGGTCCAGGTTTTAGGCCGGCCGTTGTGAGCAGATCCATCAAAGGCGCTTGGCCACCTTCTTGAAATGAGAAGGGAAGGCGTGTGCTATGCAGGCCGATAAACTCTCTCGGCCGTGTTCCAGAAAATATCCGCCTCAGCTTTCGCGCCATGCTTGGCCACCGCCGCGCGATGCGCCTTGATCAGCTCGGCGTGGCTTGTCCACAGTTTCTCGATCGGGAAGTTCGAGCCGAACATCAGATGGTCCGCGCCCAGGATGTCGATCGCATTGTCGACGATGTAAGCGATCAGAGCCGGGTCGTTGCCGTGGACGAAGGTGCCGAGGCCGGACAGTTTTGCATGGAAATTGGGCGCGGCCGACAGCGTGCGCAGGCCTGCCTTCCAGGCTTCCGTGATTTCGGGCTCCATGCCGGTGAGCATGCCGGCATGGGTGAGGATGAAATTGGTCTCCGGGTTCTCGCCGACCAGCGTCAGCCCGTCCTTCATCTGGGCAGGGAATAGCTGAAGGTCGAAGGACAGGCCGTAGTGCTTCAGCCGGGCGACATTGGCGCGGACCTTGGGATCGATGACCTGGTCGGCCGAAGTGGCGAAGCGGAAGGCCGGCGTCTCGTGCCAGTGCAATTGCATGCGCACGCCGCGCAGCAGCGGATATTTCTTCAGCCGGTCGATCTGGGGCCTGATATCGTCCACGGTCATATCGGTGTAGCCGACGATGGCGTGTGGCCAGCCGGTCTCATCCGCGGTCTTCTGCAGGAAGGCGACCTCCTTCTCGAAATCCTCCTTGGCCCAGTTGGTCTGGACATAGACGGCTTTTTCGACGCCCGACCCCTTCTGGTCGGCCAAGAATTCCTCGATCGGGTAGTCGCGGCGGATCGGCTCATAGGGGCCAAAGATGCGCGGCACCGTCGGTCCGACCAGCCAGGGCTGGTCCTGCTGGCGCCAGATATGGAAATGCGCGTCGATTGCTTTCTGCATCACGAAACCCTCTTCCAGATTGCCACCGCCGCCGGGGCTGGGCAGGCGAGCGACAGGATGAAATCGGTGAGGCCCTTGAGCGACGAGCCGTCGATGAGATCGTCGAGCACCGGCAGGATGGCGCGCAGTGCGGCCGTTGCCGGCCAGAAGCGCGGATCGCCGGCCAGCGGCGTTGCAAGAGACAATCGGAAGGCACGCGCGCTCAGCCGGCGCATCGCTGTCTCCAGTTCGGCATGGTCGCCGCGCTCCAGCGCATCGGAGAGGATGACGACCGCAGCACCGCGTGCGAAAGCGGAGAAGCGTGGCACCGACAGGAAAGCGAGCAGCGTCGGCCCCATGCGGGTGCCGCCGTCCCAGTCGTCGACCTGGGCTGCCGCGCGGGCCAGCGCCTGGTCGCGGTCGCGAATGCGCAGGGCGGCGGTGATGCGGGTGAGCCGGGTGCCGAAGGTGAAGATTTCGGCGCGGTCCGCACCTTGCACGGCGGCATGGGCGAGCTTGAGATAGTCTGACGTGTGCAGTTTCATCGAGCCGGAGACGTCGATCAGGATCAGCAGCTTGCGCGGCAAAGTCTGCCGGCGGCGCAGCAGCGGCGAGGGTACGTCGCCATCGGCGCTGACGATTTCTCTTAGCGACCGGCGCAAGTCGAGCTTGCCGCGCGAGTGGGTGCGCACGGTGCGGAAAGAGCGACGGGCAGGCAAGGCCGACGACAGCTTGCGGCGGAAAGCGGCCAGCCTGTCGTCGTCGCGCTGAAAATCGCGCGTGCTCAGTTGTTCGGCGCCGGAGGACAACTCGCCGCCTTCCTGCCGGCTGATCACCTCGATCTCTTCCTGGCTCGCGCCACCATCGTCCTTGATGCGGGTTTCCTCGTCGGCATCGCCTTCGAGCACGGCGGATGCGTTGCCGTAGAAATGGTTCTGGAAATGCGCCTCGAATTCGTCGCGGCGGTCGGGCGGCGGTGCCAGCGTGGCAAGGGCCGCTTCGCGGATGTCGGCCATCGAACGCGGCCCGAGCAATGTCACGGCCTGCATGAAGCCCGACACCTGCTCCGGCGCGACGGCAAAGCCGTAACGGCGCAGCAGCCGGCCGAAGCCGAGGAACGGCGTGGCCGCGCGGGGCAGGGCTGGTAGGCGCTCCGCGCTCACGCCATGGCCTCCTCGACAATCCGGCCAAGCTCCGGCGCGATGTAGGTCAGGTCTTCTTCGTCCTTGATCAGCACGCCGATCGATCGGCGGAAGGCTTCGGGCCACGGGCTGCCGCCCTTTTCCAGAATGGTCGCGGCGTTGGCCCATTCGACCGCCTCGGCAATTCCGGGCGGCTTGGCCAGCGGGCGGGCACGGATGCTCTGCACGGCTGCCGCCACCGCGCGTGCGGTGTCTTGCGCCACATCGCCGGCGCGCAGCATGATGATAGCGGCCTCGCGCTCGGCGTCGGGATAGCCGATCCAGTGGTAGACGCAGCGTCGGCGCAGCGCCTCGGCGAGTTCGCGGGTGCGGTTCGAGGTGAGGATGACGATCGGCTGAGCTGTGGCGCGGATGGTGCCGCGCTCGGGAATGCTGATCTGGAAATCGGAGAGGAATTCCAGAAGCAGCGCCTCGAATTCATGGTCCGATCGGTCGATCTCGTCGACCAGCAGCACGCGCTGGTCCGGCGCTTTCAGCACCTGCAGCAGCGGCCGGGCGATCAGGAAACGGTCGTCATAGATGTCGATCTCGTGCTCGTCGGCATGGCGGATGGCGAGCAACTGGCGCTGGTAGTTCCATTCGTAGAGCGCGTGCGCGGCGTCGATGCCTTCGTAGCATTGCAGCCGTACGAGATCGCGGCCGAGCAACTGTGCGATCGCCTTGGCCGCTTCCGTCTTGCCGACGCCCGGCGCGCCTTCGAGCAGCAGCGGCTTGCCCAGCCGGATAGCCAGGAAGATGGCGGTCGCCAGGCTGTCATCGGCCAGATAGCGCGAGGCGGCCAGGTGCTGCGTCACAGCCTCCGGCGAGGTCGCTGATGTCTCGGCGTTCACCTCTGGCATTTCGACCACTCAGTTCGCCGCTTGCGCCTTGAGCGCGCGCAGGATGCGCTCCGGCGTGATCGGCAAAGTGTCGATGCGCACGCCGACAGCGTCGAAGACGGCATTGGCGAGCGCCGGGATTTGCGGATTGGCGCACATTTCGCCCGGCCCCTTGGCGCCATAAGGCCCGTCGGCCGAAGGCCGCTCCAGCACGATGATCTCGGTTTCGGCAAGGTCGCCTGGTCCCGGCATCAGATACTGATTGAAATCGGTGCCGCCATGGTCGCGGTTGGGATAGTATGGCTCGGTCGTCTCATAGAGCGCATGGCTGATGCCCATCCACGAGCCGCCGACCAGCTGCTGCTCGACCATCTTCGGGTTCAACGCGCGGCCGATCTCAAAGATGTTCTTTACCGTCAGCACGGTGACTTCGCCGGTCTCGTCATCGACCTCGACCTCGGCGACGGTGCAAGCATGCGCGTAGCAGGTCGACGGTTTCATCGCGCCGGTTTCCTTCTCCGGATAGGAGCGCGGGATCAGGAACATGCCGCGGCCGGAAATCGAGCGGCCGCGCTTGAAATGCGCCGACAGCGCGACGTCGAAGATGGAGATCGACTTTTGCGGCGCGCCCTTGACCTGGATGTTGCCCTGTCCGTCGGTCTCAAGGTCGGAGGCGTTCACTTCCAGTTCGTCGGCGGCCACTTCCAGCATCACCTGGCGGGCTTCCCTGGCGGCCTGGATGACGGCATTGCCGGCGCGGTGAGTGCCGCGCGAGGCGAAGGTGCCCATGCAGTGCGGGCCCGTATCGGTGTCGGCGGTGTCGACGACGACGCGGTCGGTTGGCACGCCGATCGTCTCGGCGCAGATCTGCGCCATGATCTGCTTCATGCCCTGGCCGAGATCGACTGATGACAGCGTCACCATGAAATTGCCTGTCGGCGTCGAATGCACGAGCGCCTGCGTCGGGTCGCCGCCGAGATTCATGCCGGTCGGATAGTTGATCGCGGCGACGCCGCGCCCGCGCCTGATCGCCATTTCAAGCTCCCTTCACGTAGGACGACATCGCCATGAATTTTTCCGCCACCGGCCAGTTGGCGGCGCGCGAGGCTTCCTGCATGCACTCGATCAGCGCGGCACCCTCGGTCGGCTGGCGATGCGCCTTCATGTCGCCGTCGCGATAGGCGTTGATGAAGCGGAATTCGAGCGGGTCCATGCCGATCAGCCGCGCCAGCTTGTCCATCTGCACCTCCAGCGCGAAGTCGCCGATGGTGACGCCGAAGCCGCGCATGGCGGACGAGGGCGTGCGATTGGTGTAGACGCAGTAGGTGTCGATCCAGACATTGGGAATGGTGTAGGGGCCGGGATAGTGGCCAGCGCCTTTCTGCGCGCCATAGGGCGAGTGGCGCGAATAGGCGCCGGCATCGGTGTAGCCGGTGACTTTTCGCGCGACGATGCGGCCGTCCTTCATGACGCCGTCCTTGATGACGACCTTTTCGGCGGCGCGCGGCGAGGAGATCTGCATCTCCTCCTCGCGGCTGTAGATGAAGGAGACTGGGCGGCCGGTGAGCTTGGCGCCGAGAATGGCGATCGGCTCGACGATGACGTCGACCTTGCCGCCGAAGCCGCCGCCGACGGTGCCGCCGACGAAATGCAATTTGTTGCCCGGCATTTGCAGGATGATCGAGGCATTGTCGAGGGTGAAGAACATCGCCTGAGTGTTGGTGTAGCAAGTGAAGCGGCCATTGCCTTCGGGCGCCACCACGCAGCCGGTGGTTTCGGTCGGCGCATGCTCGATCGGCGAGGACTGGTAGCTCTGCTCCAGGATGTGATCTGCACCGGCGAAGCCCGCCTCGACATCGCCAAACCGCACCTTGCGGCACTCGCCGCTGTCGTAGAGATAATAATTCTGACCGTGATACTCGTTGACCAGCGGCGCGCCGGGCTTCAGCGCTTCCTCCATGTCGAAGACGGCCGGCAGCACTTCATAGTCGACCTTGACCTTGGCGGCGGCTTCTTGGGCGGCGCGCTCGGTTTCGGCCAGAACGGCGACCACGGCCTCGCCCTTCCAGCGCACTTTGCCGTCGGCCAGCACCGTCTCGTCCTCCGGTCCAATCTGGATCAGGATCAGGATGGAGTAGACATTGTGCGGCACGTCCTTGGCGGTAAGGATTTTCACCACGCCCGGATGCTTTTCCGCCTCCGAGGTGTCGATTGAGCGGATGCGGGCGTGATGATGCGGGCTGCGCACCATCTTCAGGTGCAGCATGCCGGGGAAACTGCGGTCGGCGAAAAAAGCGGTCTTGCCGGTGACATGACCGGGTGAATCCGAGCGCGGCCGGGGCTGGCCGATCTCGTGCAGATCATCCTTGCGGACATCGGCGAAGTAGCTCTTGCGCAGTTCCATGTTTGCTTCCCTCAGGCCGCGTTCTGCGAATTGGCGCGGGCTGCACGCAGCACCGCCTGGATGATCGGCTCGTAGCCGGTACAACGGCAGATGTTGCCCGACAGCGCCTCGACCACGTCGTCGCGGTTGGGATTGGGTGTATGGTCGAGCAGCACCTTGGCGGCCATGATCATGCCCGGCGTGCAGAAGCCGCATTGCGTGGCGAAGGTGTCGAGGAAAGCGTGCTGCAGCGGGTGCAGGACGCCACCCTCCGAAAGCCCCGATGTCGTCGTGATGGCAGCACCATTGCAGGTCTCGGCCAGCGTCAGGCAGGGCAGCCGGAGCTCGCCGTCGATGATGACCGAACAGGCGCCGCAGGTGCCTTGATGGCAACCGCCTTTCGGCGAGGTGTCGCCGATCTTGTCGCGCAGTGCGTGGAGCAGCGTCGTGCCGCTGTCGATGAATTCGGCCTTTTCAGAACCGTTGAGCGTGAACTGGACCGGGACCTTTGCCATGTTTCCTCCTTGCGCGCCTGCCCGATTGATCGGACAGACGCGCGCCCCCCAACGGGTGTTTTCAGGTCAGCAGCAGCCGGCCGAGATGGACCGGCAGCACTTCGTTGCGATACCAGGCGCTGGCGATCGGATCGGTGGCGGGCGAGGTGCCTTTGTTGCCCGCAGCGAGCGCCGGGGCGATGCCGTCCTTGGTCAGGCTTTGGCCGATCAGTGCTTTCTCCGCGGCCTTGGCGCGCATCGGCCGGTTTGCCATGCAGCCGAGCGCGATCCGCGCCGAGGACACGGCACCGTTGCCGGCCAGATCAAGCACGGCGGCGATGCTGAGCACCGAGACGCCCTTCGGCTTGACGCGCGACACTTTCAGGAAGCGAAAGCCGTCTGCCTTCGGAAGCGCGAAAGCGACCGAAGTGACGATGGCGCGGTTGCTGTCCCGCCCTGCCAGGAAGGCTTCGATCGGCGTTTCGCCGTCATCGGCGCCAATCGTGGCATCGAGCGCCAGCAGGGCAACGGCGAAGTCGCCATAAGGCGCCGGTGCGAACAGATTGCCGCCAACGGTCGCCATGTTGCGGACCGCCGGACCGCCGACGGCGCGCGCGGCCTTGGCAAGGAAGCTGAGGTCCGGATGACGGGCGATCGCCGCCATGGTCACCGAAGCGCCGATGCGGGCCTTGCCGTCGGTGACGGTAATCGCTGAAAGCGACGGCTCGGTGGAACGGATCAGGCTGGAGACCGAAACATCGCCTTCATTGGCGGCGCGCACGACCAGCGTGCCGCCTCCGAGATAGCGGCTGCCCTGGGATTTCAGCGCCGCGTTGGCCTCCTTCACCGTCGCAAAAGTCTGCAGTGCTAGCGCCATAGCCAGGTTCCCTCAGCTCTGGCCGGCGAAATGGCTCTTCAGGGCATTGAAGCCGCCCTGGAAGACGTTGGCGCCCATGCCCTCGGCCAGCTTGCCGGCTTCCTCGGGCGCCGCGTCGAAGCTGGCGGTCCATTCGGCATAGGTTCGGTCGCCATCCGTCACGCGCCGGAGCTGCAGCGTCGCCTTATGGTTGGTGAGCGGCTGCGGCGTCTCCAGGATCGAGTAGCTGACGAGGAAATTGTTGTCGGAGAAGTCGAGCAACTTTTCGCGAATGCGGGCGCCACTGGCGAGCTGGAAATTGCGCACGCAGCCGATCGTCGACGCGTCCTTGCCGTCCTCGATATGGCTCTCCACCATGCGCGGGTGCCAGCCTGGCAGGCCGTTAAAGTCGTGAATGCGCGCCCAGACCTGTTCGACCGGCGCGTCGATGACGCTTGAGATGGTGACGTTCGCCATATGGATGTTCCCTTGCAGATGCGGCAGTTGGGCAAGGGTAGGGCGGCCAAGTCAAAGACGCTTATCAATGCGTCTTGAGCCCGTATCAAGGAGTCTGAAAAAGGGTGGGAGTCTGAAAAAGCGGCCGGTTGGCTCAGGCGATCATCCGCGCCGCTTCACGGTAGAGCGTCGGCGGCACGCCGACATGGTCGCGAAAGAAGCGCGAGAAATTGCCCTGCGTGGTGAAGCCGAGATTGCAGGCGACCGAAATCAGCGGCTCCTGCGACCACTGCAATTGCCGCACCGCTTCCTCCATGCGCAGCGTGTTCCAGTAGACATTGGGTGTCAGATTGGTCTGTTCCTTGAACAGGGCGAAGAAGTGCGGCCGTGACAGGCCGACCGCGCGCGCCACGTCGTCGAAGCAGATGCGCTCGCAGACATTGGCCTTCATCAGCTGGATTGCCTTGCGGACGCGGAAATCCTGCATGGTGTTTATGCGGACGCGCGCTTCCTGCGGCGCCGAAGCGTCCGCGGCATCGAGGACGCTGTCGATGAAACGCTCGATCTCGTAATTGGCGACATCGTCGACGCTTTCATTGTCGATGAGGTGATCGAGCAGACTGGCGGCGGCCTGATGCAGCCAGGGCTCCAGCGTGATTGCGGCCTGCGAGAACAGCGGTGCGGACGAAGGCAGGTCGCGGCGCCGCCGCGCCCAGTCGGGATCGATGTAGAAGGCGAGGAACAGGCCCGGCGTGCCGTTCCGCGACAGGACATGGCTGTGCGGCTGAAAGGAGTTGATGCCGGCGGCGGTGCACGGGCCAAGCCGCACCGTCTCGCGGCCGATGGTCATCTCGCCGGCCGTGCCTTCAAGCCAGATGATCAAATGTGCTTCGACGTGGGCATGGGTGACGAAGTCGCTTGCGACATTCAGGACAGAAACATGTCCGAACCGGCCCCAGTAGAGCCTGATCGCTTCCGTCATGGGTATACCTCCCGCAGACGACTGGCCTCCCTTCGCCTGCAGGGGGGATTGTGCGGCGGAGTTCGGGGCCGCGTCAAGACGTGGGCCTTTGGCGAGGTCGGGTGACGGCCGATGCCGGTGGATTTTCAGACTGAGCGATAGGCAGTGAACCGAATAGCGGCTGGATGGCCTCGCCGGAGTTGGTGCCTCAAACCGAAGCCGTCATGCCGCCATCGACATAGAGCGTATGGCCGTTGACGAAGGACGATGCATCGGAGGCGAGGAACAGGGCGGCGCCGATCAGTTCGTCGACATCGCCCCAGCGCCCGGCAGGCGTGCGCTTCTCCAGCCAGGCGGAAAATTCGGGATTGTCGACCAGCGCCTGGTTCATTTCCGTGCGGAAGTAGCCGGGCGCGATCGCGTTGATCTGCAGGCCGTTTTTCGCCCAGTCGGCGCACATACCCTTGGTCAGGTTCCTGATCGCGCCCTTGGTTGCGGTGTACGGCGCGATGTTCGGCCGGGCCAGTTCGCTCTGCACCGAGCCGATGTTGATGATCTTGCCCATGCCGCGCGCGATCATGTGGCGGGCGACCGCCTTGCTGGCATGGAAGGCGCCTGACACATTGGTCTTGAACAGGCGCTCCCATTGCTCCTCGGGAAAGTCTTCGAGCGGGGCGCGGAACTGCACGCCGGCATTGTTGATAAGGATATCGATGGCGCCGATCTCGGCTTCGATGCGGGCGATGTCCGCGTTCACCGCTTGAAAATCGGTGACATCGAAGGTCGAGGCGTGCGCCTTGAAGCCGACAGCGCGCAGCTTTTCGACGGCGCCGCCGATCCTGGCCGCATCGCGGCCGTTCAGCACCACGCTCGCGCCATGTTCGGCCAGGCCACCCGCCAGGGCAAAACCTATGCCCTGCCCGGAGCCGGTTACCAGCGCCAGCCGGCCCTCAAGGCTGAACAGCGAGTTTGCCATCACTCTGTCTTGTGTTCGACCATGATCTCTGGACAAACGGTTTCCGTTTGTCCGAAAAGCCGGTTTCCACTTTTCGGGATCATGGTCCTAGTCGTTGCGGCGGAAATTGCGGATGCGGTCGAATAGAACCGCCAGCAGGATGGCGCCGCCGATGAACACGCCTTGCCAGAACGCGTTGATGCCGAGCAGGCCGAGACTGTTGCGGATCACCTCGATGAGCGCTGCGCCGACGATGGCGCCAAAGGCGGTGCCAACGCCGCCGGCAAGGTTGGCGCCGCCGATGACGGTGGCGGCAATGACCTGAAGCTCCATGCCGGTGCCAATGTTGGTGGTGACGGCGCCAAGCCAACCGGTCTCGATGATGCCGGCAATGCCGGCGGAGAGCGCCGAAATCATATAGACGGCGACCTTGATCTGGCGCACCGGAACGCCGGTCAGCGTCGCCGCATGCTCATTGCCGCCAATGGCGAAAATGTGCCGGCCGAATTTGGTCCAGCGCAGGATGAAGCCGGTGATCAGTGCCAGCACGATGGTGTAGAGCACCGGATTGGCGATGCCGAACACCCAGGCGCCGCCGCCCAGCGACAGAAGCTTGGCGTGGTCGGGTCCGAACTGGAAGACGACGGTGTTGTTGGAGGCGACCATGGCCAGGCTGCGGGCGATCGACAACATGCCGAGCGTCACCACGAACGGCGGAAAGCCGAGATAGGCGATCAGAATGCCGTTGAAGGCGCCGATGGCAAGCGCGGTGGCGATTGAGGCCAGGATGCCGATCTCAATCGAGTAGCCGGCATGCATGGTGACGGCTAGCACCATCGACGACAGGCACAGCACCGAACCGACCGAGAGGTCGATGCCGCCGGTGATGATGACGAAGGTCATGCCGAGCGCGATGATGGCGACGAAGGTGATGTTGCGGGTGATGTTGTAGAGGTTCTTCTGCGTGGCGAAGGCGTCGGTGGCAAACGAAAGGAACAGGCAGGCGAGGATGACCGCGATCACCACCCAGAAGGTCTGGCTGGCAAACAGCTTCGACAGCAAGGTGTGCTGTTTCTGTGCGATCGTCTGGTCAAGGGTGACTGCCATTATCGACCTTTATCTGCCGGTGAAACGCGCTGAAATCAAACCTGTTCGATAGCACCAGTGATCAGCCCGGTGACTTCCTCGGGCGAGCTGGACGCGATCGTCTTGTCGGCGACCTTGCGGCCACGCCGCATGACGATGACGCGGTCGGCGACGGTGAAGACGTCGGGCATGCGGTGGCTGATCAGCACGACGGCGATGCCCTGGTCTCGCAAATGGCGGATCAGGTTGAGCACCTCGGCGACCTGCCGCACCGAGATCGCCGCCGTCGGCTCGTCCATCAGCACGATCTTGGCTTGCGCCAGCATGGTGCGGGCGATCGCCACCGCCTGGCGCTGGCCACCCGACATCTGCTTGACGAGGTCGCGCGGGCGAGTCTCGGATTTGAGCTCGGCGAAGATCTGGCCGGCGCGCTTGTACATAGAAGCGTAGTCGAGAATGCGGAAGGGGCCGACGCCGCGGCGTAATTCACGGCCGAGATAGACATTCGCCGCTGCCGTCAGGTTGTTGCAGAGCGCCAGATCCTGGTGGACGATCTCGATGCCGTGCTGGCGGGCCTCGACCGGCTTGTGCAGGATCAAATCCTTGCCGTCCATCTGCATGGTGCCGTGGCTCGGGCGGAAATTGCCGGCGATCATCTTGACCAGCGTCGACTTGCCGGCACCATTGTCGCCCATCAGGCCGACCACCTGGCCGGGCTCGATCGATAACGACACGTCGTTGACCGCCTGGATGGCGCCGAAATGCTTCGATATGTTGGTGAGTTCGAGAACCGCCACCAGCCTTCTTGCCTCCCCGTGCTTTGCGACCCGCTGCTGTTCTCGGCGTGACTGCCGACGCTGCTTTGGCCCCGCCCTCCCCAGCTCCTCCTGGAAACAGCGTTAGCGTTCTTTTACGCAAAAGCCGGCGCGCGTCAATCAATTGTCGGACGAATTAAGGTGGGATTATTCTAAAAATCCGTTTTGTAGGACAAATAGCATTGACGTTGGCGGCGAGCCGATATTAGCTAAGCGTCGGAGGAGATTATACCGATTTCCGCCTGCGGTTCGCCAGGTGGAATCGGTGGAGGTTTGTCGGTTGAGGTCCCGGCGGCACCCTGTGTGTTGAGCCGGTCCAAAGCCGCATCTGGAAATGCTTATCGATCTGTCTTGGCGACACGAGTGCTCGCGAAACGAACCTCGGTCATCATGCGTCCGGTCGATCTGTGTGGCGGGCACGCCGTGTCCGTCTGTTTCAAGGGAGGACTGACATGAGGAAATCACTTTTGCTTGCCGCGGCCGCCATGATGGCGCTTGGCGCTGGGCCGGCTTTGGCCAAGAAACAGCTCGTCATTGTCGTGAAAGGTCTCGACAATCCGTTCTTCGAAGCAATCCACCAGGGTTGCGAGAAATGGAACAAGGAAAACGCCAGCTCGGAATATGAATGCTTCTACACCGGCCCGGCTTCGACCTCGGACGAGGCCGGCGAGGCGCAGATCGTCCAAGACATGCTGAGCAAGGCCGACACCGTGGCGATGGCGATTTCGCCGTCCAACGCGCCGCTGATCGCGCAGACGATCAAGACCGCCAATCCGACGATCCCGATCATGACGGTCGATGCCGACCTCAGCAAGGAAGATGCGGCGCTGCGCAAGACCTATCTCGGCACCGACAACTACCTGATGGGCAAGAAAATCGGCGAGTATATCAAGAAGGGAAAGCCGAACGGCGGCACGATCTGCACAATCGAGGGCAATCCTGCGGCCGACAACATCTTGCGTCGTGCGCAAGGCATGCGTGACGCACTGTCGGGCAAGGAAGGCCTCGCGGCGCTCGCCGGGGAAGGCGGCTGGACCGAAGTCGCCGGCTGCCCGGTGTTCACCAATGACGAGGGCGCCAAGGGCGTTCAGGCGATGACCGATATCCTCGCCGCCAACCCCAAGCTCGACGCGTTCGGCATCATGGGCGGCTGGCCGCTGTTCGGTGCGCCGCAGCCCTATCGCGATCTGTTCGGGCCGCTTAAGGACCGCATCGCCAGCAATGACTTCGTCATCGGCGCCGCCGACACCATCGGCGACGAGGTGGCGATTGCCAAGGATGGTCTCGTGACCGCCCTGGTCGGTCAGCGGCCATTCGAAATGGGCTACAAGGCGCCGGCGGTGATGATCGACCTGATCGAAGGCAAGCCTGTCGCCGATCCGGTGTTCACCGGCCTCGACGAATGCACCAAGGACACGGTCGATACCTGCATCCAGAAGTAGGTTCTTGATTTGGGGCGCTCGGCAACGGGCGCCCCCCGTCGATTCCTGAACGGGACGCTGTAGTTGGGGCGACACGCTCCGGCTTTGCCGCGTCCATGGTCTGGATTTTTCGGCAACGAGATCGGCGCGCCGTGCAGATTCGGACCAGTCCGGACAACAGACGGCCGACTCATTGGAACGTGGATGCCGGACAAAAAGTCAAAGAAGCGAGCCGACCGGGCCAAGGCACATGACAGCCTCCGTCCGGTTGTCATGCGCAGGGCTGGCGCTGCACACTTTTCGGGAGCGAGCGTTCATGTCTCGCTGGCCAGCGAGATTGGTCTCAGGATCGTGCGCGGCGATTATCTGCCCGGCACCATCCTGCCCAACGAGGCCAAATGGGCCGAAATCTTCGACGTTAGCCGTTCGGCGGTGCGCGAAGCGATCAAGATGCTGATGGCCAAGAGCCTTCTGGCCTCGCGCCCCAAGATCGGCAGCTGGGTCGAGCCGAAAGAGCGCTGGAACCTGCTCGACCGCGACGTGCTGGCCTGGTACGCGACAGCGCCCGATCGCGAGGCATTCCTGCGCACCGTGCAGGAGTTTCGCCATATCATCGAGCCGGAAGCGTCGGCCTTTGCCGCCATGCGGCGCAGCGACGAGCAGATGGCCGAGATCAGCCAGGCCTGCCGCGAGATGGGCGATGCCTTAAGCCTGCAGGAGCGTACCCGCGCCGACACGCGTTTTCATCTCGCCATCCTGCGCGCCTCCGGCAACGATCTGCTGGTGCCGCTCGGCGTGCTGATCGAATCGGCCCTCGACCATCTCTTCGACTTCACGACGCAGAGGGTTGGTGATCAACGGCAGGCGCAGAAGCTGCATGAGGCGATCGAGAAGAACATCCGGCTGCGGCGTCCGACAGCCGCGCGCAACGCCGTGCACAAACTGCTTGAGAACACCGATGAAGGGATCGGACGGTCAAGGCGATGGTAGTGCGGCAGTGACAGCCGGCCCTTCGGGCTTTCCCTTTAAAATGTCCACTGGCCCTTTTTCCGCCCGGAAGCGGACCCGGCCTTCACCGTTCGAAACTCGAAAAGCCAAGCAATTGGCTTTTGGTCAGTTGCGCGGACCGCTTCTCACCTCAAATCGTCTGTTTCTTGCCATCCTTGGTCGGCATCAGGTCGACGCCGTTGAACTTGCCGATATGGGTTGCCAGCATCGGCACGAATTGCTCGGCCGGGCCGGTGGCGAAGGCGCCGGCGAAAGAGTTCTTGGTGGCGTTGCCGAGCGGGTTGGCGATGCCGGCCGCACCGGCCATCGATTCCAGATAGGTCAGGTCCTTGAAGGCGTTGGCGATGGAGAATTTGTGGGCGTCGCGGTCGGCCTCCAGCGTCCAGCGCATGAAGGTCTGATAGAAGCCGCAATCCATGCGGCCGTTGCGGATGACGCTGTCGAAGCGCGGCGGCGAGATGCCGACCTTCTGCGCCAGCGCCAGCGCCTCCGAATAGATCGCGGCATAGCCGAGCGAGATGAAGTTGTTGAGCAGCTTCATGCGGTGGCCGTCGCCGGTGCCGCCGATATGAACGATGCGGCCGGCCCAGGTTTCCAGCACCGGCTTCAGCCGGGCGAAGACGGCGTCCGGCGCGCCGACCATGGCGTCGAGCGTGCCTTCCCAGGCTTCCTTAGGCGTGCGGCTTAGCGGCGCATCGACATAGTCGATGCCGAGCGCCTTGAGTTCAGCCGCCAGTGCAATGGTCGAGACCGGATCGGAGGTCGAGCAGTCGACGACGACCGCGCCCTTTTTCAAGCCCTCCTTGAGGCCGCCGGGGCCGCGAATGATGGCCTCGACTTCGCGCGAACCGGTCACGCAGATGAAGACGATGTCCGATGCCGCCGCGACGTCGCGTGAGGTCGATGTTTCAGTGGCGCCCCGGCCAAGCAGGTCTTCCGCCGGCTTGCGGTTCTTGCGGCCGAGAAAGGTTAGGCTGTAGCCCTTGTCGACAATATTCTTGGCGATCCCATGCCCCATCAGGCCAAGCCCGATGAAGCCGATCTTTTCGCTCGCGGCAGTCGTGTTCATGTCTTCAAGTCCTGTTGCAATGATTGATGATCAGCGCTGCCGTTTTGCAGGCGAGGGTGGTTGCGGATTGCGATTTTGTCTGACAATACACATAAATCCCAGCGTATGTGGAGAGTAAAATGACGAAGCGGATCATGTTCACCGGCGGCAGCGGCAAGGCCGGACGCCACGTCGTGCAGTATCTGGTGGAGCAGGGCTGCCAGGTGCTCAACATCGACACCAAGCCGCTCGACAATCCCAAGGTGCGCACGCTGATCACCGACATCACCGACAGCGGACAGGTGTTCAACGCGCTGTCGAGTTATATGGGATTGCACGAATTCGACCCGTCGCTGCGCGCCCAACCGGTCGATGCGGTGGTGCATTTCGCCGCCATCCCGCGGATCATGATCACCACCGACAACGAGGTGTTCCGCATCAATGCGCTCGGCACCTACAATGTCATAGAGGCGGCGGTGAAGCTCGGCATCCGCAAGGTGGTGATTGCCTCCAGCGAAACGACCTATGGGCTGGTGTTCGCCAACGAGCCGCGTGATCCCCAGTATTTCCCGCTCGACGAGGATTATGACGTCGATCCGATGGACAGCTACGCGCTGTCCAAGGTCGTTAACGAGAAGACGGCGCGCGCCTTTGCGCTGCGCAGCGGCATCGACATCTATGCGCTGCGCATAGGCAACGTCATCGAGCCACATGAATATTCGCTCTTTCCGAAATGGTTCGCCGACCCGGGGTTCCGCAAGCGCATCGCCTGGAGCTATGTTGACGCGCGCGACCTTGGCCAGATCACCCTGCGTGCCATCGAGAAGGACGGGCTCGGCTATCAGGTGTTCAACGCCGCCAATGACGATACCTCATCCGACCTGCCGACCGCCGAACTCCTGAAGCGGTTCTATCCCAGCGTACCGGTCAAAGCCGAACTCGGCGAATACGAGACGCTGCTGTCGAACCGCAAGGCGCGGGATATTCTCGGCTTCCGCCCGGAGCACAGCTGGCGCAAATACGTCAAGCAGGCCTGATCCGTCGGAGCAATCGGGCTGATCTGTGCACAGCGGCCGGCTTTGCCGCCTGAGCCGCTTGCCGCGCTTGACAGCCCTTGCAATCCGGCCTTTCTGGAGCCTATGCGGGACGCGAAGCCGAACAAGGAAAAATCGCCAGCGAAAGCGGCCTCCGGCGAGCGCCCGGCGGGCGTTCGCCGACCAGACGCGGCGCGCATCCCCGGCTCGAGCGTCCATGCTTCGCTGGCCAGCGAGATTGGCCTCAGGATCGTGCGCGGCGACTACCCGCCCGGCACCATCCTGCCCAATGAAGCGAAATGGTCGGAGACCTTCAGCGTCAGCCGCTCGGCGGTGCGCGAAGCGATCAAGATGCTGATGGCCAAGAGCCTGTTGGCGTCGCGCCCCAAGATCGGCAGCTGGGTCGAGCCGAAGGAACGCTGGAACCTGCTCGATCGCGACGTGCTCGCCTGGTACGCGACATCCCCGGATCGCGAGGTGTTCCTGAAGACCGTCCAGGAGTTCCGCCATATCATCGAGCCGGAAGCGACCGCCTTTGCCGCCATGCGGCGGACCGACGAGCAGATGGCCGAGATCAGCCAGGCCTGCCGCGAGATGGGCGAGGCGACGAGCCTGCAGGAGCGCACGCGTGCCGACACGCGTTTCCACCTGGCGATCCTGCGGGCATCCGGCAACGACCTTTTGGTGCCACTCGGCGTGCTCATCGAATCCGCGTTCGACCACCTGTTCGCCTATACGACGCGGGAGCTGGATGATTTGCAGCACGCACAGAAGCTGCACGAGGCGATCGAGAAGAACATCCGCCTGCAGCGGCCGGATGCGGCGCGCAACGCGGTGCGCAAGTTGTTGGCCAACACCGACGGCGTCATCCGTTCGCGCTAGGCGCCTAAAGGGTCGCGGCTAATCCTCCTTCTCCCGCCCGAAGGCGGCGCGCAACTTGTCTTTGGCGTCCTCGAGCACTTGCCTGCGCGAAGCGGGCAGGTTCTTGCCGGCGCGGTTGATGTAGAAGTTCAGCATCGACATGGCGGACTGGAAGGGCTCGGCCTTGCGCCGGTGGCTGTGTTCGGCGGATCGCTTGAGGGAGGCGGCGATCTTTCTGGCGTCGTCGGATTCGAAGACGTGGTCCTCGAGATCCATCGCGTCGCTGTGCTCGGTCACCTCGGCCGACCATTTCTTCTTCGCGGTCATGATAGGACTCCTTTGCAGGGTGGCTTGCCGGGAAACTCCATACCTTGGCATCGGTTCCGCATTCGTATGGGGTCTGGTGCGACGGATTTGCCCGCCGTGGCGCTGCTGCGCGTTGCGAATGTGCCGATAGTGGCGCAAACGGCAGCCGATTTTCGAGACCGCCGACAGGAAACGCCTTGACCCGAACCGATTTGAGCCGGCTGAGCCCCGGTATCGATAGCAGCTATGCCTGGATGCGGCTCGCCATTTCGATGCTGCTGGCGACGATCGGCGGCGTCGGCATGTGGGCTGTCGTCGTCGTGCTGCCCACGGTACAGGCCGAGTTCGGCGTTGATCGCGCCGCAGCGTCCATGCCTTACACCGCGACCATGATCGGTTTCGCCGCCGGCAACGTGCTGGTCGGCCGCGCCATCGACCGCATGGGCTACTGGATTCCGGCGCTGCTCTCCTCGATGGCGCTCGCCGCCGGCCTCCTGCTGGCGGCGCTGTCGACCTCGATCCTGCAATTCACCCTTGCTCAAGGGCTATTGATCGGTGTCGGCACATCGGTGATCTTCGGGCCGCTGATCGCCGATATCTCGCATTGGTTCAATCGCCGGCGCGGTGTCGCTGTGACCGCGGCGGCTGCCGGCAACTACCTTGCCGGAGCGATCTGGCCAACCATCATGCCGACGCTGATGAAGGCGGAAGGCTGGCGCTTCACCTATGCCGCGATCGGCGTCTTCTGCCTTGTGACCATGGTGCCGCTGGTGCTGATGCTGCGGCGCGGTGCCCCGACGGCGGCCGCAACTGGTTCGCCGGGAAGCCGGCCGGTGCAGCCGATCTCGCTGTCGCCGGCGGCCTTGCAGGTGCTTCTGGTCGTCGCCGGCCTCGGCTGCTGCGTGGCGATGTCGATGCCGCAGGTGCATATCGTCGCCTATTGCATGGATCTGGGCTATGGCATGGCGCACGGCGCCGACATGCTGTCGATCATGATGGCGGCGGGCGTCGCCAGCCGGCTGGCCTCCGGTTTTCTCGCCGACCGCATCGGTGGCGTGAAGACGCTGCTCATCGGCTCGGTGCTGCAATGCCTGTCACTGCTGTTCTACATTCCCTTCGACGGACTTGCCTCGCTTTACGTCGTGTCGCTGGTGTTCGGCCTGTCGCAAGGCGGTATCGTGCCCTGCTACGCGATCATCGTGCGCGAATACATGCCGGCCAAGGAGGCCGGCCAGCGTATCGGCATCGTCATGATGGCGACGATCTTCGGCATGGCGATCGGCGGCTGGATGTCGGGCTGGATCTACGACCTGACCGGCTCCTACGCCGCGGCATTCCTCAACGGTATCGCCTGGAATCTGCTGAACATACTGGCGATCGGGCTGTTGTTCTGGAAGGCAAGACAGCGTGCCGTAGCGATGGCTTGAACGGGCAGGGCTGTTCGCATTGCTTGACAAGGGCGAAAGGCTGCGCGACGCCAGAAGACGAGTGGGCGGCAAAGCAAGCCGGGTGAGATGACGACAGCAAGGACGATCGTATCGCGACCGCGATTTGGTGGGTGCTCCTGCCAGCGAGCGGGTCCTTGATCAAGCCGCGCTCGCGCCGGGGCGGCGGCCGCCCAACCATTGCCGATGTCGCGCGCAAGGCCGGTGTCGGCGCCATCACCGTGTCGCGCGCCCTGCGCGAGCCGGGGCGCGTCTCGGAAGAGCTGCGCAGCCAGATCCAGGCCGCAGTCGACGAACTTGGTTACGTGCCGGACCCGAATGCGCGGGCACTGGCTTCGGCGCGCGCCGAGGTGTTCGGCGTGCTGGTGCCGTCGCTCACCAACAACGTCTTTGCCGAGGTGGTGCGCGGCATCTATGACAGCCTGTCGGCCAGCCCGTTCCGCATCCAGCTTGGCAACACCCATTATTCCGGCCTCGAAGAAGAGCGGCTGCTGCAGGTCTTCGGTTCGCAGCGGCCGGCAGCGCTGATCGTCGCCGGCATCGACCAGACACCGACCTCGCGAAGACTGCTGGAGAGCGCCGGCTGCCCGGTGGTGCAGGTCATGGAAACCGGGCACGATCCTGTCGACATGATGGTCGGCTTCTCGCATTTCGACGGCGGCAGGACGGCGACCGAGCATCTGATCGAGACAGGCTACCGCCGCATCGGCTTCATCGGCGCGCGCATGGACCCGCGCTCGCAGCGGCGCCTTGCCGGCTATCGCGCGGCGATGGAGGCCGCCGGGCTGTTCGACCCACGCCTCGTCACCACCACGCCGGTGCTGTCGAGCGTGCCGCTCGGGCGCGAAATGCTCCGCGACGCGCTAGCCAAGGTACCGACGCTCGACGGTGTGTTCTGCAACAATGACGACATCGCGCTCGGCGTGTTGTTCGAGTGCCATCGCGCCTCGATCGCGGTGCCGAAGACGATAGGCATCGTCGGCTTCAACGACCTCGACATGATGCAGGTGGCGTTTCCTTCGATCACCAGCATCCGCACCCACCGCTATGAGATCGGCCGACGCGCGGTCGCCATGGCGCTGGCGGCGATCGCCGGCAACAGGCCGGAACAACGGATCGTCGATCTCGGCTTCGAACTCAAGCGCCGCGAGAGCACCGCCCGTTGAAACACACAGAAGCGACTGTGTGAATGCCGGTTTACACAACGTCATGGTAGCGCTACCAATTGCCCAAAATGGAAACTTACGGCAAAGGCCAAGTCCTGTTTATTATATATAAGCGACAGCTGATGCTTGTTTATTATGTATAATATGATAGTTTTTGTTTCCGATTTGGAGGTGGCAAAGGAGGGAATCGGGTCGACATTGGCGACTTAAGAAAGCGCGAGAGGCAAGACGGGAGGTGTCTGGCCGGACGCGTGAAGTGCATGGCAGCCAACAACAATCAAAACTGCAACTGGGAGGAATATCGATGATCAAGTCACTCGTGGGTGGCATCGTTGCCGCCACTGCATTTGTCATGCTCAACTCGGCCGCAATGGCCGCCGGCCCCGAAGTCGTGAAGGGACCAGCCGCCGAACCGGATTGCTTCGCGCCTTGGGCCGCAGATACGCAGTTCTTCAAGTTTCCCAAAAAAGATGGCCCATACCGGATTGCGCTCGCCAATGGCTATATCGCCAACACCTGGCGCATCCAGATGATCCAGACCGCCAAAGCTTACGCAGCGCAGAAGGACGTCGCCGCCAAGCTGAAGGAATTCAAGGTGGTGTCGACCGGCGAGGACGTGCCGGCGCAGATTTCGGCGATCAACAACTTCATCGATTCCGGCTATGACGCCATTGTTGTCAACGCGCAGAACCCGACCGCTTTCGCGCCGGTCATCAAGCGCGCCAAGGAAGCCGGCGTCGTGCTGGTCGCCTTCGACAACATTCTCGATACCAAGGATGCCATCAACGTCAATGTCGATCAGAAGGGCCTTGGCGAACTTTGGGGCAAATGGCTGACCGGCCATATACCCGAAGGCGGCAAGATTCTTGAAGTCCGTGGCGTTGCCGGCACGTCGGTCGACACCGATCGCCACAATGGCATCCATGAGGTTCTCGACGCTTCGGGCAAGAAATGGGACGTCACCGAAGTCGCCGGCAAGTGGGACGATCCGACGGCGCAGAAAGTCACGGCTGACGCGATCGCCACCAATGGTCCGTTCGTCGGCATCACCGGCCAGGGTGGCGATACCGGCATCGTGCAGGCGATGATCGACGCCAAGCATCCGTTCGTGCCGTTCGGCGGCGAAACAGAGAACGGCTTCCGCAAATTCTGCGCGGCCCATGCGGCGGACGGATTGAAATGCTCGTCGGCCGGTACCGGCCCCGCCCAGGTGGCGGTTGCCATCAAGACGGCGATCGCAGCCCTTGAAGGCAATGTCGTCCCGCAGTCGGTCAAGCTGCCGCTTGCGATCGTCGAGGATCCGAACTTCAAGGCAGGTCAGGATTTCTTCCCTGATCAGTCCGACAATTTCTTCGTCGGCAATTCCTTCCCGACCTGCGGTATCAATTTCACCGCGCAGGAAATCATGGGCCAGACCAAGGCCGACCAGTAGCTGCACCCAGGCGCCGCGGGATATTCCGCGGCGCCGACCACTCGATATCCCTAGTCGTCAAAGAGCCTCGGGAGGCCCGATGGACGGTGCGATTCCGCTCTTCCGGATGGAAGGCATATCCAAGCGCTATGGTGGTGTGCGGGCGCTGGAAAAGGCCGAGCTTTCGGTCTCATTCGGCAGCATTCACGGCATCCTCGGCGAAAACGGTGCCGGCAAATCGACGCTGATCAAGGTGATGGCCGGTGTCGTTGCGCCCG
This sequence comes from Mesorhizobium waitakense, assembly GCF_056431085.1. Classification (NCBI taxonomy): domain Bacteria; kingdom Pseudomonadati; phylum Pseudomonadota; class Alphaproteobacteria; order Hyphomicrobiales; family Phyllobacteriaceae; genus Mesorhizobium; species Mesorhizobium waitakense. The sequence goes on from NZ_JBWKME010000051.1 coordinate 46,728, forward strand.
ACGAAGGGCGCATGACGCTAGATGGCCGCGAGGTGACGTTCGCTTCGCCGGCTGCCGCCAACCAGGCCGGCATCGTCTGCATCTTCCAGGAACTGTCGCTGGTTCCCGAACTCAGCGTTGCCGACAACATTGTTATCTCAGACCCGCCGACGCGGTTCGGAATGATCGACCGCAAGGCACAACGCCGGATTGCGGAAGAAGCGTTGGCGCGCGCGGGCGCCGCAGACATCCACCCGCTGGCGCTGGTCAAGGACCTGCCGCTGTCGCGCCGCCAGATGGTCGAGATCGCCAAGGCGCTGGCACGCAAGCCGCGCATCCTGATCCTCGACGAGGCTACCTCGGCACTGACCGCGACGGATGTCGCCAAGATTTTCGGCGTGCTGAAGCGACTGCGCTCGGAAGGGCTGGCGCTGCTCTATATCTCACACCGCATGAACGAGATCGCCGAACTGGCCGACCAATGCACGGTGTTTCGCAACGGTCGCAATGTCGCCAGTTACGCGGCGGGCACAAAGAGCGACAATGAAGTCGTCGAACTGATGATCGGGCGAGAATACAGCCACATCTTTCCGCCGAAGCCGCCACGCGCTTCGGCTGCCGCCGTTCCGGTGCTGGAGGCACGCAAGCTTTCATGGACCGACCGGTTGGACAATGTCTCGCTGACAGTTGGGGCAGGTGAGGTCGTCGGTCTTGGCGGCCTCGACGGTCAGGGCCAACGCGAATTGCTGCTTGCCTTTTTCGGTGTGTTGCGTGGTCTGTCGGGCCAGATCCTCATCGACGGCAAGCCCGTTGCCATCGCCAGCCCGGCGGGCGCGCGTGAAGACGGTATCGGCATGGCGCTCATTCCCGAAGACCGAAAGACCGAAGGGCTGATGCTGCCGATGACGGTGCGTGAGAACCTGTCCTTCGCCGCGCTCGACCGGCTGTCCAAAGCCGGCATCATCGACCGGGTCGCCGAGCAGCGGCTGATCGACGACATGGTCGGCCTGCTGGCTATCAAGACCGCGGGGCTCGACATTCCGGTCGGCGCGCTGTCGGGCGGCAACCAGCAGAAGGTGGTGATCGCCAAATGGCTGATGCGCCAGCCGCGCATCATCCTGCTCAACGATCCGACGCGCGGCATCGATGTCGGCACCAAGCAGGAGCTCTACCAGTTGATGCGCAAGCTCGCCGATGCCGGTGCTGCGATCCTGTTCTATTCGACCGACTATGACGAGCTGATCGGCTGCTGCGATCGCGTGCTGGTGCTCTATGACGGGGCGGTCAAGCGCGAGTTGGACGGCGCCGAGATCACCGAGCGGGCGCTGATCGCCAGCGCGCTCAACATCCATGGCGAGGAGAACCCCGTGAGCCTGGGAGCAAACGCGTGAAGGATTGGCGCTACTGGCTGGCGGAGCAGCGCGGGACGCTGCTGGCGCTCGGCATCTTCATCGTCATGTTCGTCATCTACACCTCGAACCACCCGGCCGGCTTCACCGCCAATGTCGTGCAGACGGCAGCGAACAAGGGCGTGCTGCTCGCCTTCGTCGCCATGGCCCAGACGCTGGTGGTGATCACCGCCGGCATCGACCTGTCCGTCGGCATGATCTTCACCCTGACCAATTGCCTGGCGTCCTGGCTGGTCATCGGCACTAGCCTCGAAACCGCCTTCGGCGTCCTCGCGGTGCTCGGCGCCGGGCTGCTGTGCGGGGCGATCAACGGCGCCATCGTCATCTATGGAAGGCTGCAGCCGATTGTCGCCACCATCGCTACCGGCGCCGTCTACTTCGGCATTGCCCTGCTGCTGCGACCTTTTCCAGGCGGCTCGGTCAATGAGGACCTCGCCGACGCTTTGACCGGACGACTGTTCGGCGTGGTGCCGGCAAGCTTGGTCGTGCTGCTGGCCGTGGTGTTGTTCGTCTGGGTGCCGTTCAGCCGCTCGGTGCTCGGTCGTGCGGCTTACGCAGCCGGCTCGTCGGAGACGGCAGCCTACATGTCCGGCGTGCCGATCCGCCGTGGCAAATTCGCCGCCTACGCACTGGCCGGGCTGCTTGCCGCAGTCGGCGGGCTGTTCCTGACCTTCTTCACCTATACCGGCGAGGCAGCCTATGCCAGCGGCAACGCCTATACGCTGTTCTCGATTGCCGCCGTCGTGCTCGGTGGTGTCTCGCTGTTCGGCGGCAAGGGCAGCGCCATCGGCGCGATCTTCGGCGCGCTGGCGTTCCGCACCATCGGTGACCTGCTCTTCGTCTTCGATTTCGATCCGCTCTGGCAACCGCTGTTCCAGGGCGTTATCCTGCTGATCGCGGTCAGCCTCGGCGCCTTCGCCCTGTTTCGGGTCCGCAACCGGCTGGAGTGGTTCCTGTGAGCGAAACGACGCTTGGCGGCATTGCCGGCCGCATGCCCAGATTCATCCGGCGCGCCGATCCGGCGGTGCTGACGGCCTTTGCCTGCATCGTGCTGCTGCTGTTCCTCGGCAGCCTCTATTCCAGAAGCTTCCTGTCTCCTGAATACCTTCTGCAGCAGCTCAAGGTGGCGTCGTTCCTCGGCGTCATCGCGACCGGCATGATGCTGGTCATCCTGCTTGGCCAGATCGACCTGTCGGTGCCGTGGTCGGTCGCAATGGGCGCCATGATGGCCAGCGCGGCGGCCGCCTATGGTCCCGTCGGCGTGGCGCTGGCCATTCCGTTCGGCATCGTCTGCGGCATGCTGATCGGCGTCGTCAACGGCATCGGCGTCGCCTATCTGCGCATCCCCTCGATGATCATCACGCTGGCCACCAACGCCGTCGCGCAAGGGCTGATGGTGGTCTATACCGGTGGCTTCTCGCCACAGGATTCGGCAACGGGCGCGATGCGTTACCTGGCGACCGGTTTTGCCGTTCCGGGCGTGCCCAACGCGGTCATCATCTGGGCGCTGATCGGCGCGGCGATGGTGTTCGTACTGACCCGCACCAGCTTCGGGCGCGCCGTCTACGGTATCGGCAATCGCGAGCGCGCCGCCTATCTCTCGGGCATCGACACACGGCGCGTGGTGATGATTGCCTTCGCTGTCTCCGGCGGGCTCTCGGCCTTCGGCGGCGTGCTTCTGGCCGGCTATGCTTCCAAGGCGGCGCAATCGATGGGCGACGCCTATCTGTTGCCGTCGATCGCCGCGGTGGTACTTGGCGGTACCTCGATCCTGGGCGGGCGCGGCTCCTATCTCGGCACAGTCGCCGGCGTCATCCTGATCACGCTGCTGCAATCCATCCTTTCCGTCATGCAGATGCCGGAGGCGGGGCGGCAGATCATCTATGGCGTCGTCATCGTTGCTATGCTGTTGCTCTACGGCCGCGCGCCGGCAAGCCGCTGACAGTGGACGAAAAGGCAGCACAGGCGCCAACGGGCGCTCCCGGTTCGGTGCCGCCGGCCATTGTGGTGATGGGTGTCGCCGGCTGCGGCAAGTCGGCCGTCGGCACCGCGCTGGCCGCCGTGCTGGGCGCCATCTTCATCGAGGGCGACCAGTTGCATCCGCCCGAAAACGTCGCGCGCATGGCAAGCGGCGAGCCGCTCACCGATCAACTCCGTGAAGGCTGGCTCGACGCGATTGGCGAGCGCATCTTGATGTCGGTAGGGCAGGGCGAAGGCGTGGTTGCCGCCTGCTCGGCGCTGAAGCGCAGCTATCGCGAGCGGCTGAGCAGCTTCTGCCCGGAGATCGTCTTCCTCTACCTGAAGATCGACGCTGCCACGGCCAGGCGACGCGTCGCCAGCCGCAAGGGTCATTTCATGCCGGCGAGCCTGGTCGACAGCCAGTTCGCCATCCTCGAGCCACCGGCGGCGGATGAGCGGGCATTGACGCTCGACGCGAGGCGCCCGGTCGACGAACTTGTCGCCGCCACGGTTGGTCAGATGCGCTAAATCTGCGACGTCAGTTCGACCGGAAAATCATCATTGTCGGCGTCGCGCATGGCGGCGAGACTGCGATTGTCCAGCACTTCGGCAATCGCCTGGCGTACTTCCAACATCATGTGCCGGACCTGGCAGGTCGCCTCGTCGCAGTCCTCGCAGCGCTGATATTGCGTGCGGCTGGCACAGGGGATTGGCGCCAGCGGTCCGTCAAGCACGCGCACGACATGGCCGATCTTGATTTCGGAGGCCGGCCGGGCGAGGCGGTAGCCACCTTCCTTGCCCTTGCGGCTCTGGACGAAGCCGGCGTTGCGCAACTCGCCCAGGATGGCATCGAGGAACTTCTTCGGAATGTTGTTGGCAACTGCGATGTCGTTGACAAAGGCCAGTTGGCCAGCCGGCAGGCCGGACAGATGCACGAGGGCCTTGAGGCCGTATTTGCCTTTTTTTGTCAGCATGCCCTGATCAACCCATTGAAGCCCCAGCCACTCGCATCTGGCGACTGTTTGTGTGCAAATAATGACGTTTTCGCCGTGCGATGACGTTTCGCGAAAACAAGCCGCCAGATGGCACGGCACAAACGCGTTGATTCTTTGTAATGTTTTGCATGATGAAGCCGATAGAGCCTGCTCCACCCGATAGAATCGGGATGGAACTCTGCTTCTCGGCTTGAACATGATTCTGGCGAAAACCGGATTCCGCTGTTCGGGATCATGCTTTGGTCCGCTGAATACCGGATTGCCGGCGCACGAAACGAAAAAAGCCGGCACAGCGCCGGCTTTCGCGTTCACCTCGGATGCTGCCCCGTCAGCGGCTGCCGTAGGTCTGGTCGAGCAGGCTGCCGGCGGCGAAATGCTCGTTCTGGACCCTGTCCCAGCCGCCGAAGACGTCGTCCACCGTCAGCAGGCGGACATCGGGGAAGTCGGCCTTGTATTTGGCGGCGACGGCCGCGTCGCGGACCCGGTTGCCGTTCTGCGCGAGGATGTCCTGGCCTTCCGGCGTGTAGAGGAAGTCGAGATAGGTCTTGGCCAGATCGCGGGTGCCATGCTCGTCGGCCACCTTGTCGACGATCGCTACCGGGAATTCGGCCAGCAGGCTAACCGAGGGCGTGACCTGCTCGAACTTGTCGTCGCCATATTCCTTGCGGATGCCGCGCGTCTCGGACTCGAAGGTGATCAGTACGTCGCCGATCTCGCGCTGCACGAAGGTGGTGGTCGCGGCGCGGCCGCCTGTGTCGAAGATCGGCACGTTGTTGAACAGCTTGGTGATGAATTCCTTCACCTTGGCGTCGTCGCCCTTGAAGGCTTCCTTGGCGTAGGCGGTGGCCGCCAGATAGGTGTAGCGCGCATTGCCCGAGGTTTTCGGGTTGGGGAAGATCACCTGGACGTCGTCGCGCACGAGATCGTTCCAGTCCTTGATGTGCTTGGGGTTGCCGGCGCGCACGAGGAAGGACGGCAGCGAATAGAAGGGCGAGGCGTTGTCGGGAAAATCCTTCTGCCAGTCGGCCGAAACGAGGCCCTTCTTGACCAGGAAATCGATGTCGGTGACCTGGTTGAAGGTGACGACATCGGCGCCGAGCCCGTCGGCGATGGCGCGCGCCTGCGCCGAGGTGCCGGCATGCGACTGGTCGACGGTGACGCCGGGATGCCCGGCGATGAAGGCCTTGTTGACCTGGACGAACAGTTCACGGCCGACATCATAGGATGCGTTGAGCAGTTTGTCGGCCGACCAGGCTTGGGAGGATGCGAGGAGCAGGCCGGCGACGGCGGCGACGCCAAGGAAAAATCGCTTCATGAAAACAGACCTCCGATGCAATTCGTTTATGGTCGGACCATAGCCGTGGCGCATGATGCGCGACGAGGCACGCACAGCGGCCCGTGCCCTAGCCACGAGAAAAGATATCGCCAAAACGGCCGGCTGTTAGGATCTCTTTTCTGGCATTTTTCGATGCCCCAGCCGGCACAACGACGCCGCGTGCGCGCACAATCCTTCCCGAACGATGGGCAGGCGGATTGGATCAAGCGGCCGGGAAGAGCTTCCAGCGACCGGGGCGGAAGGCCACCCGGCTTTTCTGCGCTGCGGGGTGATCGACCGGCAGTTCGATTTCGACCCGCTGGCGCTCGCCGCCGATCTCAAGCTCCACCCGCCGTGTGCCGGCGACGCGGCGACTGGCGGCGACAGTGCCGGCGATGCAGCCGCTGCAGCCGTCGAGCAATTCGACATCGTGCGGGCGGAAGAACAGCGTCGCGTCGCCCGTGGCCTCGTGGGGCGCGGCAAGTCCAATCGGACGGTCAGCAAGCCAGATCTCGCCATTCTCGACCTTGACGGGAAGCGAGCTCGATTCACCGATAAAGCCATAGACGAAGGGTGAGTTCGGCGTGTCGTAGATGTCGTCGGCGGTGCCAACCTGCTCGATGCGGCCCTGGCTCATCACCACGACGCGGTCGGCAAGCTCCAGCGCCTCTTCCTGGTCATGGGTGACGAAGACGGTGGTGTGGCCGGTGGCGTCATGGATTTCGCGCAGCCAGCGGCGCAACTCCCGGCGCACCTGTGCGTCGAGCGCGCCGAACGGCTCGTCGAGCAGCAGCACCTTGGGTTCGATCGCCATGGCACGCGCCAGCGCCACGCGCTGGCGCTGGCCACCGGAGAGCTGTGCCGGATAGCGCTTTTCCAGCCCTGAAAGCTGGACGAGGTCGAGCAGTTCGGAAGCGCGGCGGCGGATCTCCTGCGCCGACGGGCGCGACGGCCCGTGCCGGACCTTGAGGCCGAAGCCGATATTGTCGGCCACTGTCATGTGCCGGAACAGCGCATAATGTTGGAAGACGAAGCCGACATTGCGCTCCTGAATCGACCTCTGCGAGGCGTCCTCGTCGCCGAAGAAGATTTTTCCTCGCGTCGGCCGCTCCAGCCCGGCAATCAGCCTGAGCAGCGTCGTCTTACCGGAACCGGACGGCCCCAGAAGCGCGATCAGCTCGCCCGACTTGATGTCGAGCGACACGTCGTGAAGCGCCGGAAACCGCTCAAACTCCTTGCGCACGTTGGCAACGCAAACTTCCATGCAAACCCCTCTATCAGTGTCCGCGCGTCGCGGCGATCTCGGCGCCGTAGCGCATCTCGAGAAGTGTTTTCAAGACCAGCGTGACGAGCGCCAGGCCCGCAAGCAATGAAGCGACGGCAAAGGCGCCGACGGCGTTGTACTCGTTATAGAGGATTTCGACATGCAGCGGCATGGTGTTGGTCAGGCCGCGTATGTGGCCCGACACCACCGACACCGCGCCGAACTCGCCCATGGCACGTGCATTGCACAGAAGTACGCCATAGAGCAGCCCCCATTTGACGTTGGGCAAGGTCACGTACCAGAAGGTCTGCCAGCCATTGGCGCCGAGCGATAGGGCTGCCTCCTCGTCGCCATTGCCCTGTTCCTGCATCAGCGGGATCAGTTCGCGGGCGACGAAGGGAAAGGTGACGAAGACGGTGGCCAGCACGATGCCCGGCACCGCAAACAGGATGACGATGCCATGCGCCTTCAGCCAACCGCCGAGCAGCCCCTGGGCGCCGAACAAAAGCACATAGACCAGACCCGATATGACCGGCGAGACCGAGAAGGGCAGGTCGATCAGCGTGGTCAGGAAGGCCTTGCCCTTGAACTCGAACTTGGCGATCGCCCAGGCGGCGGAGATGCCGAAGACGATGTTGAGCGGCACCGAGATCGCTGCGACAAGTAGCGTCAGCCGGATCGCCGAGCGCGCGTCAGGATCGCTCAGCGATTGCGTATAGGCGCCGACGCCTTTCGCCAGTGCCTGGTTGAAGACGATGATCAGCGGCAACAGCAGGAAGATGCCGAGGAAGGTGAAGGCAACGGACATCAGCGCCACGCGCGCCGGGCGGCTTTCCGTGACGGCCGCCGACTGGCTCTCGTGATGCGGCTCGTAGGATTTGATCTCGGGATCAGCCATAGCGCTTGCGGCTCCATGTCTGCGCGAGATTGACGACCAGCAGCATGACGAACGACAAAGCGAGCATGATCGCCGCGATCGCGGTCGCGGCCGGATAATTGTATTCCTCCAGCCGGATGACGATCAGCAGCGGCGCGATCTCGGATTTGTAAGGCAGGTTGCCTGCGATGAAGATGACCGAGCCGTATTCGCCGACGCCGCGGGCGAAGGCCAGCGAAAAGCCGGTGACGATGGCCGGCGCCAGCCCTGGAAACAGGATGCGGGTGATGATCTGGAAGCGGCTGGCGCCAAGCGTGGCAGCGGCTTCCTCAACCTCCTTGTCGATCTCCTCCATGATCGGCTGCACGGTGCGCACGACGAAGGGCAGGCCGATGAAGACCAGCGCGATGACGATGCCGAGTGGCGTATAGGCAACCTTGATGCCGAGCGGCATCAGCAATTTGCCGATCCAGCCGTTCGGCGCGTAAAGCGTGGTCAGCGCGATGCCGGCCACCGCCGTCGGCAGCGCGAAGGGCAGGTCGACCATGGCATCGACGATGCGGCGGCCGGGAAAGCGGTAGCGCACCAGCACCCAGGCGACCAGCGTGCCGAAGACGACGTTGACGGCGGCCGCGATGAAGGCGGTGCCGAAGCTGATTTCCAGCGCCTTGATGGTGCGGCGATCGGTGGCGATGGCCCAGAATTCAGGCCAGCCAAGGGCGGCCGAGCGCCAGAGCAGCCCGGATAGCGGGATGAGGATGATGAGGGTGAGGTAGGCAAGCGAGAAGCCGAGCGTCAGTCCGAAACCCGGAATGACACTCGGCTGTCTGAACCGCCACCCCGCCTGCGCGGGTGCTGTGGTCATATCGTCCTGATCTAGATCTAGCTCACTGGGCCGGCTTGTAGATCTGGTCGAATATACCACCGTCGCCGAAATGATAAGGCTGTGCTTTCTTCCAGCCGCCAAAAAGCGGATCGTCGATGGAGATCAGCTTGATGTCGGGTGTCTTGGGAAGATCAGCCGGAGCCACAAGTTCGGGCTTGGCCGGACGATAGTGGTTCTTGGCGATGATTGTCTGGCCTTCTTTGGAATAGAGCCAGCCCAGATAGGCTTCGGCGACCTTGCGCGTGCCCTTGGCGTCGACATTGGCGTCGACAACCGCCACCGGCGGCTCGGCCAGGATCGAAGTCGGAGGATAGACGATGTCGAAATTGTCGGCGCCGAATTCGTCGAGCGCCAGATAGGCATCGTTTTCCCAGCCAATCAGCACGTCGCCGATGCCCTTTTGCGCGAAGGTCACGGTCGAGCCACGGGCGCCGGTGTCGAGCACCGGGGCATTGGCGTAGAGCTTGCCGACGAATTCCTTGGTCTTGGCCTCGTCGCCACCATCATTGGCGTTGGCGTAGGCCCAGGCGGCGAGATAGTTCCAGCGCGCGCCGCCGGAGGTCTTCGGATTTGGCGTGATCACCTGGGTGCCGTCCTTGACCAAGTCGTTCCAGTCGTGAATGCCCTTGGGATTGCCCTTGCGAACCAGGAAGATAATGGTCGAGGTGTAAGGCGCTGAATTATTTTCGAATTTTGTTCGCCAGTCGGGATTGATCTTCTTCGATTTCGAGACGATGGCATTGATATCGCCTTCGAGCGCCAGCGTTACCACATCGGCGTCGAGGCCGTCGATCACGGCGCGGGCCTGGGCACCCGATCCGCCATGCGATTGCTGGATGGTGACCGTCTCGCCGGTCTCGGCCTTCCAATGCGCCGCGAAGGCTTCGTCATAGGCCTTGTAGAGCTCGCGCGTCGGATCGTAGGACACGTTGAGGATGGTGGTGTCGGCAAAAGCGAAACCGAGCGTGCCGAACTGGACAGATGTGGCGACCAGTGCGCCGAGCAGTTTCCTGAAATGAGGTTTGGTCATTTCCGCCTCCGTTGAACCGGCGCCAAATCTACCGAATTGATAGAAATTAGATGCATTCAATGTTGCCTTTTTTGGCCCCCTGAAGAAAATGTTCGACGATATTTCGCTGTGCGGAGAAATTTCTTCCTCATGGCTGCACTGAGCGAACTGCGAGCCTGCCTGACGTTTGATCTAGGCTTTGGACCGGCCGGGACAAGGACTTCGCCTGCCGGGCCCGATTCGCTCAACCTTCGCTGTCGATGGTGATCAGCGAAGCCATGTTCGGGCTGTTGAGCGGCACCGATGAGGGACAGCGGCAGCCCGCAATGACGGCGACGTCAAACAACTCGGTGATGTGTCCCTTCAACTCGATCCACTCGGCTATGCCGCCGGTATGCAGGTCGATGATGTAGAGCGCGCAGCGCGGCTCGGCGTCGCGCGTCTGCAGATTGTCTTGTAGCGGCAAGTCCTTGAACAGGCCGTCGCGCGGCAACGACGTGGTGACGATGGCAAAGCGGCCATGAAAGCTCAGGCCGCGCAGGAAGCCGGGGCAAAAGGCGATGTTCTGCCGATGTCCGGTTGCTGGATCGACACGGACCAGGAAGCCGCGGCCGGAATCGAGCACCCACAGCGCACCGTCATGGACGCGCGGCGAATGCGGCATCGACAGATCGTCGACCACCACTCTGTCCTCGGTGATGTCGATGATCATGCCGCCTTCCCAGCGGCGGTCGCGCCAGCCGCCGACAGAGTCCGACCGACTGATCGCGCTGACATAGCGGGCGCGCCCGTTCTGCATGGCGAGACCATTAAGATGACAGCGGTCCTCAGGCACCAGCTTGCTGATGAAGGAGGGCTTCCACAACGGCCGGAAGGAATGCGTCGGGCTCAGCGTCGCCAGGCAAGAGAACTTGGTGTTGATGAACACGATCTGCCCGTCTTCGCGCACGGCCAGTTCATGGATGTCGAGATCGCCTGTGTAAGAAGCGGCGCGCGGCATATACATGCGGTCGTAAATGGCGTTGGCGACCTGGTCGGGTCCGAGGATGTTTTCCAGCCGCCACACCGCCGTGTCGGAAGCTAGGATGATGCGCTGCCCGGCAACGGTCACGCCCATGGCCCTGACGAAACTGGTCTGGTGGATCGAGGCCTTCCTGTCGCCGGTAAGGCCGACCAGGAACAATTGCCCGGTCTGGTAGGAGGTGAAGGCCAGCGAGCACTGCGCCGTCTCCATCCAGCTGATGAAGCCGCGCGACAGCGAGACGTTGGTCTGCTGTTCGGCCGGGCTGGGAGACGCGGCTTCGGGTGGTTTCGCCGGGGCCTCGTCAGTGGCCTTGGATGTGCTCACGCTTGCTCCATGGGTGGACCTGGTCATGACTACGCCGGCCGCGAGGGCCGGCGCAAGAAGTTCAGATGCGATCCGCTGGACTACCAGCCGTAACGGAGTGCCGCGCCAATGGAGCCGGCGCTGTAGTTGTCACCGAAGCGGACGCTGCCGCGGACTACGCCGGACCAGTTGCTGGCGCTGGCCACGTTGACGCCGACACCGACCTCACCGAACGTGCCGTTGCCGGCACTGTCGGTGGCCGAGAAGGCGCTGCCGGGGAAGTTGATGTCGACGGTGTTGCTGTCGCCGAAATGGTTCCAGACACTCAGCGTCAGGTCCGGACTGACGGTCATGCCGTTCATCTGCATATCGGTGCCGATGCGCACGCCGATCCTGGCGCGGCCGCTGCTGCCGTTCTGGAAGTCGATGTCGCCGCCAAACAGCGATGCCGCATCCATATTGGTGCGGACCCATTCCAGGCTGGCTTGCGGCTCGATGAAGCCCCAGCCCATGGCGACGCGGTAGCCGGCGTCGAGGCGCGCGCCGATATTGGTGGCGTTGGTGCTCGCCTTGCCGCCGACGTCGTTGATGTCGACATCGAGGAAGTCGGCCTTGACGAGGCCGTCGAGGTAGAAGCCGCCATTCAGGTAGGTGGCATAGGCGCCGACCGTGCCGCCCTTGTAGTCCCAGCTGTCGTCCGTCGCCTTGAAGTCGAGCCTGGAGGTGACGTAGCCGCCCATGACGCCGAACAGTATATCGCCGCCGGCGACACCTTCGAGCCCCATGTCGATGCCGCCGAGGAAGGCGCTGGTGCGCTGCTTGCGATCGAGGTTGAGGGTCTCGGCCTGCAGCGAGACCGGATCGGTGAAACTGGCGCTGCTGTCGCGATTTGACCAATCGCCGGACGCCCGCGCCCAGAGGCCGCCCATGCGCGCGGCGAGTTTTTCCTCCGGCATATCCGCATTGTGGACGCCACTTTCCTGCGTGCGCAGATCCGCCATGCGGTCCTGCCAGAAGCCGGTCGTATCCAGCCACACATCCTGTGCCCCGGTCACGCCGGCAGGCAGTTCGAAACCGGCATTGTCAAGCCCGATGGAACGCAGGCCGTGTGTGTTGCCCTGCAGGAACAGGCCGTAGGTGAAGAAGCCGGCATTGACGGGACCAGCCAGATCGAAATCGCTGTCGGCGGTTGTTCCGGTCACCGTGACCACGGGGATGAAGACCGCCGGCGCGCCGGCGCCGACGACATTCACGACCAAACCGGTATGACCGGACGAATTGCCGCCGATCGTCAGAGTGTCGGCAACGCCGGTGGTAAAGTTGGCGTCGACGCCGAGCTTCGAATTGCCCTGGCCGGTGAAGTTGCCGCTGGTGATCAGCTTGTCGCCGGCCACGCCATCGATCATCGTCGTCAGGCCGGCTCCGGAGCCCAGGCTGCCGTTGACGAAGCTATCGAGGCCGATGAAGCTGACGGTGCCCGGTGGAGAGCCAAAGAAGCTGCCCGATGCGTAGAGGGTGCCGCCGTTGTTGAGCGTATCGCTGCCGGCACCGAATTTGCTGTCGGTGAATGCCCTGAAGACGCCGGTGTCATTGACGTTCATGACATTGCCGGCGTCGCTCAATTCGACGCGGCCGGCAATCACGCCGGCATCGTCGATCTTGGTTGTTCCGGTGGTCGACTTGATGGCCAGGTTGTTGTTGGCGCCGACAAAGCCGGACGTGCCGATGGTGACCGTGGAACCGCCGGTCGAACTGACCTGCAGGCCGCCAAGCTCGCCGCTGATCTTGCCATCGTTGGTGACGAGGATCGTGCTCGATGTGCTGGTCGCGCCAGCGATTGCGCCGAAGCCCACGCTGCTGAACAGCTCCGCATTGTTTCCGGTGTTGCCGATGACGATGTTGCTGCCGGCGCCGCTCGTGTAGGCAGCCAGCCCGGCAACGCCGCCCTTGGCATTGACGGATGCCGAATTGGCGACGGCAACGCTGCTGTTGTCGCCAATGGACTTGGCATAGAGGCCTTCGCCGGCCGTCGAGACGATGTCGCCACTGTTGGTGACGCTGATGGTGCCTCCGGCTCCGTAAGTGCCGGCGGCAATACCCTTGCCCCCCGATTTGATGACGGCGGCATTGGTAATGTTGATCGCGCCGCCATCGTCGGGATTGGAAATGCCCGGGTCGGACGGATCCTTGTTGCCGGCCTGTGCAAAGATGCCCGACGCATAGCTTCCTGTCGTGGTTATCGTGCCGCCAGCCTTGTTGCTGATGACGATGCTGCCGTTGCTGGTGGCCGGGAAAAGGGGGCCCTGGCAGCCGCAGGTGCCATAGAGGTTGGCGATCGCGGTGATGCCGTTCGCACCGACGCCGATGGTTGTGATCGTGCCACTGTTGGTGACGCTGATCTGGCCGTTGTCGCCATTGATATTGGCGGCGATGCCGGACGAACGACCGTTCGTCGAGGTGCTGTCGCCGGTCTTGATGGCGCCGCTGTTGTCGACGGTAACCATGCCGCCGTCGCCGTAGGCCTGGGCGAATATGCCTTCGGAATTCGCGGCCGTGGTGATGCTGGCGCTGTTGGTGACCGAAATGTGCACGTTGCTGGCCGAGGAATAGGTTCCCGAGGCCTGGATGCCCGTCGCGTTAGGACCGCCGGCGGTCGTGTCGATGGCGCCGCTGTTGGTGATATCGATGGCTATGTCGTTGCCAATGGCAACAGCCAGGATGCCGTAGGAACCGTTGTCGCCCAGTTTTCCGGCTGTGATCGCGGCCGAGTTTGAAACCGTTATGTCGCCGCCATTGCCATAGGTGATGGCGGCGATGCCGGTGTGGCCGGAACTTATCGTGGCGGCATTGGTAATAGTGATGGTGCCGCCATTGTCAGGGTCGGTATTGCCGTTGCTCCCTGCCAGCGCGAAGATGCCGAACGTACCGGTGCTGGTGTCGATGGTGCCGCCGGCCTTGTTGTCGATGACAATGCTGTCGCCGCTGCTGCCATAGGAAATGGCGACCGCCGTAATACCATTCGCGTTCGGATCCGTGGTTGTGATCGCCCCGCTGTTGGTGACGCTGATCTGGCTGCTGTCGCCGTAGACGTTGGCGACGATACCGAGCGAGCCGGCGTTGATGGTGCCGCTGTTGTCGATGGTGACCGTGGCGCCGGTGCCATAGGAGCGGGCGAGGATGCCTTCGGAATAGGCGCCAGTGGTGATGCTGGCTGTGTTGGTCACTGAAATGTGCGCATTGCTGTAATCGTAGTAGCCAGCCGTGGCCTCGATGCCGACAGATCGGTGACCGCCGGCGGTCGTGTCGATGGCACCACCATTGGTGATGGTGATAGTCGCGTCACTGCCGTAGGCGACAGCCAAAATGCAGTCGGAGGCATTGGCGCCGCTTGTGCCGGCTGTGATATTGCCCTTGTTGTCGATGGTGATGTTGCCGCCTGCGCCATAGGTGAAGCTGGCGATGCCGATATTGCCGGCAGTGACGGTGGCGGCGTTGGTGATCTTGACCGTGCCGCCATGGTCCGGATTGCCGGCCTTGGCGAGGATGCCATCGGCGCCGGCGCCCGTCGTGGTGATGATTGCCTTGTTGCCGATGACGATGCTGCCATTGTCGCCATTGTAGTAGTTGGCGATCGCCGAGATACCCGAAGCGGTGTCGCCGATCGTGCTGATGGCGCCACTGTTGGCGATGTTGATCTGGCTGTTGTCGCCGTCGACGGTGGCGAATATGCCGGACGATGTGCCGCTCTGGGAGGCACTGGCGCCGGTCTGGATGACGCCACTGTTGTTGATCGTCACGACGTTGTTGGACCCGTAGCTGGCGTTGGCATAGATGCCCTCGGCGTTGGGGCCTGCGGTCAGGTTGCCTGAATTGGTGATGGTGATGTGGGTGTCGCTGCTGAAAACGGTGCCGCTCGTGGCGGCGTCGGTCGCCTTGATGCTGTCGCTGTACGAGTTGATGGTGTCGGTGTTGTTGATGGTGATGTCAGCGCCAATGCCGTTGGTGCCGGCATAGATGCCGCGCGCGCCGGTAGACTGTGAGAAAGTCGGCCCCGGAATGAGTGAAGTCGAAATCGTGGTCAGCAGCCCGCTGTTGGTTATGTCGACGATGTTGCCATTGCCGGTGGTCACAATGCCGATGGCGTTGTCGCCAGCCACGGTTGCCGTGCGTGCGACGGTGTTGGTGCACGAGATCGGCGTTGCAGCACCGTTGACCGTGATCGGCGAGGGCGAGGCCGGCTGCGTGCAGTTTGCCGCGAATGACGGGGAGGCGGAGAGCGCCACCAGCGTCGAGCCGAGCGCCGTGCCCAAAAGCAGCGAGCGGCGACGCTTTGGACATAGTTGAACGACGTCGCGCACGAACACGACGTCAAAACCCGACGTAAAACCCATTGGAAGCCCTCCAGCGGCCATGCGTATCCTTGCGGAAGGGAATTGCAATTCGAGTCTGCGCGATTTCAGGGCAATCACTAGTGACGGGCAATTTAAGTTGTATTTATACAACAACTTGTTGAAGTATCAGTTCGCTGAACAGCAGTTCCACCGGTTTGGTGGCTGTCTCACCTGGCGGTCACGGGAAAGTCGAATCGCTGCTTGGCGAACGGTTCATTTGCCAGCGTGAAATGCCACCATTCGCGGGCATAGTTTTTGAAGCCGCCGGTGCGCATGGCATCGAGAAGCATCTTGCGGTTTACCGCGGCTTCGCTGGCGAGCCTGCGGTGGGCGGTCTCGCTTATCGGGTCAAAGCAGTCGAAGCCGGTGCCGAAATCGAGCATGTCGGCATCGACGGCGCCGCAGGCCGGTTTCGGCGCGGATCTTCTGTCGGCTCGCGCAATGGCGACATCGATCGTCGAGCCGCGGGAATGGCTGGATAGTTCACCGACATAGCCCTTGGCGATGAGGTCGCCGCGCTTGACCCGCGGATACCATTGCGGATCGGGCGGCCCACCCTCTCGCGTCCATTGCCCCATGTCGGCGACGGCACGGGCAGGGCGGTAGCAGTCGAACACGACCAGCGTCAGGCCATTGGCGGCAATCGCCTTCTGGACGCCGGAAAGCGCCTTGGCCGCCTGCTCGGTGAGGATGCAGGCCGGCGCTTCATAACCGTTCACCCTGCGGTGCAGGAAATTGCCCGATCCGGCGTAACGGATGTCCTGGCGGATCGAAGGGTCGATGTCGGTGAGGTGAACAAAGCCGGCGGGCAGGGTGTCGGCATGTGTCGGCAGAGCGAAAGCCGCCACCATCAGCGCGCAAAAGCCAATGCACTGAATCGCCTGGCGCATTCTATTCAAGGAACGCTTTCACTCGACGAACACTTTCACGCTGGCTGCGCGTCCAGCGGCATCGATCACGGTCAGGGTCGAGTAGCCGGCACCGTCCGGCTGCCAGGTTGCGGTTCGGCGGCGGTCGATGCCGGTGAGCGGCTTGCCGTTGGCCAGCCAGCGGAACGGCGCCCGGCCGCCCTGCAGCTTCAGCACCAGCGGCGAGGCATCAGCTGAGTTGGTGCCGAGGTCGACGCGGGCACCGTCCGGCGGAAAGATTATGGTCGGCGCGGGTTCGGTCGGTGTCGCCTGCACCAGGCCGTCCGACCCAGCGCCGAAGCGGGCGAGCGTCACCGGCAGGTCCTCGCGTTTGGGGCTGAAGACGCCGGGCGGCTTGCCCGGCAATGGCACGGTGACCAGACCCGAACGAACAAAGCCCTCGAACAGGATGGGGGCGGCCGAGACGTAGCCGGAGAGGCCGGGAACCGCGCCGGCGTCGGGACGGCCGACCCAGACGCCCAGCACGTAGCGGCCGTCGAAGCCAACCGACCAGGCGTCGCGATAGCCATAGGAGGTGCCGGTCTTGTAGGCGATGCCGCGTTGCAAGGCACCCTCGGGCGGCTTGACGCCCGACAGGATGTCAATGATCTGCCAATTGGCCTGACCGTCGAGGATGGTGGCGGTGGTGCGCTCAGCATTGGCCGGCTCGGTGCCGTCATGCAGCGTGTGCGTCTTGCCGCCATTGGCGAGGCCTGTGTAGAGCTGGACGAGATCGCGCAGCGACACACCGACGCCGCCGAGGCCGATGGCCAGGCCCGGCGCCTCGTTGACCGGCAGCGTGGGGCTCACCCCAGCCTGGCGGAAGCGCGCCATCAGCCTCGTTGGTCCGACTGCGTCCAGCACGCGGATCGCCGGCACGTTGAGCGACAGCTGCAGCGCCTGGCGGATGCTGACGTCGCCCTGGTAGCCCATGTCGAAATTCTTCGGCCGGTAGCCGGAGAAATCGACCGGGCTGTCGTCGATCAGCGTTTCCTGCGCCACCAGGCCCTGCTCGAAGGCAAGTCCATAGATAAAAGGCTTCAGCGTCGAGCCGGGCGAGCGGACGATCTTGGTCATGTCGATCCAGCCGGAGCGGCTGGCATCGAAGAAATTGGCCGAGCCGACCTCGCCGAGAATGTCGCCGGTGCGGGCGTCGGCCAGCACCATTGCAACGGAGAGGCGAGGCCCTAATTTGGTGGCGGCGTCCCTGGCGACCTGCTCCAGCCCTTCCTGGACGCTCTTGCGGATCGTCAGCTGCACGGGCTGGCCGGGCACGGCCTTAGGCAGCATCGCATAGGCGGCGTGCGCGGCGAGCGCCGGCAAGGTGCGGCGCAGGCCTGACACATCGTCGAGGGCCGCGCGCGCGGCCTCGCGCTCGCCGAGCAGGCCGGAGGAGACCATGCGGGTCAGCACCCGGTCGCGCGCGGCGTGGGCGATCTGCAGGTTGCGGTCGGGCCGGCGCTTTTCCGGCAGCTGCGGCAAGGCAACCAGCAGGGCGGCTTCCGAAACAGTGAGCCGCTTCGGCTCCTTGCCGAAATAGGCGAGCGAGGCGGCGCGAACGCCTTCCAGATTGCCGCCATACGGCGCCAGCGTCAGGTAGCGTTCGAGGATCTCGCGCTTGGACAGCCGGCGCTCGATCTGGATGGCACGCAGCATCTGCTTGATCTTGGAGCCGAGGCTGCGGCTTTCGCGCGGCTCGATCAGCCGGGCGAGCTGCATCGACAGGGTCGAGCCGCCGGAGACGATATGGCCGCTTGTGGCGAACTGGCCGGCGGCTCGGGCTAGCGCCAGCACGTCGACGCCCTCATGGTCCCAGAAGCGCTTGTCCTCATAGGTGACCAGCATATCGACGAACTGCTTGTCGACCTGGTCGAGCCTGGTTTCGAGCCGCCAATAACCGTCCGGCGTGGCGAAGGCACGCAACAGCTGGCCGTCGCGGTCCTGGACTTCCGTCGAGACCGTGAGCTCGGCCGGCAGCGGCGGCGGAAAGGCGCGGTCGAGTTCCCAGAGGGAGGCGACGGAAAGGGCAAGGATGCCGGCGCAGGAAGCTGCGGAGATGGCTGCCCGGCGCAGGACTTTTCTCGAGAGCATGGCGCTGCCCCTCATCCGCCTGCCGGCACCTTCTCCCCGTCTGGTGACGGGGAGAAGGGGGCTGTCGCGAGCGCCATCGTTCTGTTCATGATCGCCACCACCGGCGACTTACGGCGCCTTGACCTCCATCATGCCGGTGGCCGTGCGGGCCGAATATTGCGGCCGGTACATATCCTCCACCGTCGCCGCCGGATGGGCGTAGGTGCCCGGTGTCACCGCGCGCACGACATAGGCCAGCGTGATGTTGCGGTCGCCGTCGCCGTCATTGGGGTTGAACGCCGCGACGAAACGGTCGTCGCGGAATTCGAGATGGGTGGCGTCGGTCTGGGCGAGCCAGGAGAAGTTCGACAATTGCGCACTGGAGACCAGACCCGGATTGTCGATCTCGAAGCCTGCCGGCAACAAGTCGGTGATCAGGAGGCGCGAAGGCCAGCGGTTCTGCTCGTAGATCTTGAGCACAACGACATAGCGTTCGTTCTGCGTCGCCTCAGTGACGTTGGCTTCGGTGCCATCGAGCTTGTAGTAGGTTCGGCCGATGGTGAAGCCGTCGCCGCTGGCCGGCAGCGGCTGGATCGGCGACGCCACGGCGGTGACGACGGCCTGCAGCGGGGTCTTGCCGGTGTTGGCGATGGCGAGCGGGCTGTCGACCAGGTCGCTGCCGTTGATCTGGTTGGAATAACCGCCTGAATGCGGCGCGCCATTGACGGTCAGCGTGATCGAATCATTGCCTTCCTTCAATGCGCGGGCCGCCAGCAGCATCCAGGATTCGTCCTGGGTGGTGGTCCAATCGGCTTCGGCGCGTTCTTTCGTCACCAGCTTGATAAGCTCCGGTACGATCGTCGGCACCGGCTTCGATTCCGCCGCCAGCGCCAGCATCGCCGCGCCGTCACGCAGCGGCGAGCCATAGTCGGAGCGGTAGTAGTCATAGTCGGTTGTCGCCTTGGAGAGCTGGAGCGCAGTCTTGAACGTCGCTTCAGCGCGCGGCGTGTCGCCGTAGAGCGCCAGGCTCGCCGCCAGCTGGGCAACCGCCATCGGGCTCGAGAAAGCCTCGAGCTGGGTGTCGGCATAATAGCGCAGGTCGCCGATCGAGGCCTTCTTGTTGCGGGCCAGGACGTAGAGGGCGTAGGCGATCTCGCTGCCACGGTCCTGTACGCTCTGGTCGTACCCGAGCGAGTTCTGCAAGTTGCTCAGCGCCTGGTTCATCGCCAGGCTCGGCACGTCGTATTTCTGCTCGCGCGCCCTGGTCAGGAAGTCGGTGACATAGGCGTCGAGCCAGAGGTCGCCGGAGCCCGGACCCCACAGGCCGAAGCTGCCGGCAGAGGCCTGGTAGCTCAGAACCTTGTAGATGGCATCCTGGATGCGGCCGTGCAGGTCAGGGTCACTGGCCATGCCGATGCCGGACGCCAATTCATTGACGTAGAGAAGCGGCAAGGCGCGGCTGGTGGTCTGCTCGGCGCAGCCATAGGGGTAGCGGTCAAGCGTCATCAAAAGCGACGGCACGTCGAAGGCTGCGGCCTGCGAAACGCCGACGCTGACGGAAGCGCCGTCGAGCAGGCTTGCCGCCAGGAGCTCCTTGTCGACGCGCAACGCGCCGCCATTGCCCTTGAGGTCGACGACCAGGCGGGTGGAAACCGGCAATTGCGCTGGACGCACCGGCACGTACAGCGTCTGTTCGACAGCGGTGCCGTCGGCATGGGCAAGCTTGATGGTGATCGAGGCATTGCCCGCCGTCTGTGCGATCAGCGGCACGGTCAGTGTCTGCCGCTTGCCCTTGGCCAGCGTCAGCTTCTCAGGCAGAGGCTTGTCGCCGGTCGACAGGTCGCCGGTCGTGTTTATCGACAGCGCATAGTCACCGGCCGGGCCATCGGTGTCGGCGACATCGAGGCGCATGACTGCGGCGTCGCCAGGCGCCAGGAAGCGCGGCAGGCCGGCGGTGATGACCACCGGATCACGCACGATGACGTCGGACTGGGCATGGCCGACCGCTTCCTTGGTCCAGGCGACAGCCATGACGCGCACGGTGCCGTTGAACTGCGGAATGTCGAAGTCGATCCGCGCCTTGCCGTCGGCGTCGAGCTGAACCGGACCAGAGAAGAAGGCGACCAGCTTTTCGGTCGGCGGGCTGCCTTGCGTCTGCATGTTGGCGCCGTCGCCGCCGGTCCTGAGCTTGCCGGTGTTGCCCAGCGAGCCGTCGATCAGGCGGCCGTAGAGGTCGCGGATTTCCATGCCCAGCATGCGCTGGCCGAAGAACCAGTTTTCCGGATCAGGCGCCTTGTAATTGGTCAGATTGAGGATACCGACATCGACGGCGGCAACCATGACGTAGGCGTTGCTGCCCGGCTGTACGCCGGCCACCGCTACCGGGATCGACAGCTGCTGGCGCGGCATGGTCTTGTCCGGCGGCGTCAAGGTTATCGCGAGCTTCTTCGAGCCCGGATCGACCTTCAGCCATTTCACGCCGATGGCGCGGGCCGGCATGCGCGATTCCTGCGCATCACCAGGCCGGAACAGGGTCGCCGTGACATAGGCGCCGGCGCCCCAGTCGTCTCCGACCGGGATGTCGACGGTGCTGCCGCCGGCCGGCACGGTTGCCGTGACGGTCTTCAACAGCTTGTCCGAGCCGATGTTGATCAGGAGTTCGCCGGCAAAATGCGGCGAGACCTTGAGCTTGGCCACTTCGCCGGCGGCATAGGTGTCCTTGTCGAGGGCGATCTCGAGGCCGTCAGGCGTTTCGGTGGTGGTCGAGGAGACGTACCAGCCGGCGTCGAACTCGTAGCTGGTCGCCGGTCCCTCGGGATCCGATGTCTCGACCTCGAGGCGGTATTGGCCCCAGTCGACCGGCACGGAGACCGTAGCGTCGCCGTCGGCGCTGAGGTCGACCTGGCCGTTGGCGATCGACTTGGTGAAGGTGACCGGCTCGTAGTTCCAGGAGTTGTTGGAGCGGTACCACTGGTAATTGCGTTCGACCTTGACCAGCGTCCATTGGGCGCCTTTCAGCGCCTCACGTTTGCCGTCGGGATCGACAGCGATCAGGCTGAACTTCGCCGTGCCGCCTTGCGGCACTTCATTGTCGGCGAAATCCGGACGGATGCCGATCATATGGCCTTGCGGGCGGATGCCGATGTTGAGCGAACGCTCGATGGCACGGCCACCGGTTTCGCGCATCCTGACCGTCACCTTGGCGTCGACCAGCTTGGTGGTCGAGGGCAGTTGCTCGACGGAGACCGGGAAGGTCGCCTTGCCGTCATCGCCAACCACCGGCAGATCGGTGAGAGGGGTGACCGTGGGTTCGGCCGACTGCTCATCGGCGAGGCCGAAGGAGAAGCCCTGGAAACGGTCCCAATCGCGGGACGTCGACAGCGTCAGCTCGCCTTCCAGCGCCACGCCCGCTGCCGGCGCGCCGTAGAGGAAGCGGCCGTCAATGTTGATGTTGGAAGTTTCGCCCTGTGCGATCTCCTGCTTGTCGGCCTTCATGTCGAATTCGATGCGATCCGGCACGAAATCCTCGACCAGGAACATCTGGCTGGCGACCGCCGGCTGCTTGGGATCGGTGTAGATCGACACCGACCAGGTGCCGCGCATGGCGTTGGGCTCGAGCGGCAGGTCGACGGCGTGGCCGCCGGCCGATGCGCCGTCGCTGACGATGCGGCGGTCCTCGACGCCATCGGGACGCGAGAAGATGAAGGTCAGCGGCAGGTTCTCGACCGCCTTGGCGGCGCCGTCGCGGGCAAGGGCCGCGACATGAACATCCTCGCCGGCGCGGTAGATGCCGCGCTCGGTCCAGGCATAGACGTCGAGCGCGCCGGGCGCCGCGCGTCCGGTGACGCCGCGGTCGGACAGGTCGAAGCCTGCCCGGCCGATGTCGAGGAAGACGAAATCATTGTCGCCCTGCTTCCCCATCAGCACGGCCGGCACCATGCCGCCGTCGCCACGCGTCAGGCCGGGGTTGAAGACGGCGTGGCCGTCGGCATCCGTGGTCGCGGTGCCGAGAACCTCGTTGTTGCGGGCAACCAGCGTCAGTTCGGCGCCTGAGATAGGCTTGGCGCTGCCCAGCGAACGGGCAAAGACATTGAGCCCGTCCTGGCCGGTATAGGTCGACAGGCCGATGTCGGAGACGACGAACCATTGCGTGGCCATCGAATTGTAGTCGTCGCTCTTGTCGTTGACGGCCTGGGCGGTCAGCACATAGACGCCGGGTTTGCGTTGCGGCAACGCCTCGTCGACCGGGAAGGAGGTGGTGACCTCCTTGTTCAGATCATTGGCGATGTCGAGCTGGCCTTGCCAGACCGGCTCGCCCATCTGCTCGGAAATGTTGGAGATGTCATAGCTGTCGAGCTGGTGGAGGAACTGATAGCCCGAAAGAAGCTGCGCCAGCGAACGGTCGCCGATACGGTAGAGCTTCATCTCGGCCGCGTTCATGTTGACGGTGACGACCGGAATGCCGCGGCGCGCGCCAGCCGGCAGCACGAAGCTGTCGCCGGTGAAGCGGGCCGAGGGCGCCCGGTCCTGCACATAGATCGACAGCACCACGGGGGCGGCGGTCACCTCGCCGATGGCGGCCGGCAGGCCGGCGCGGAAGGTGACCTCGTAATGCTGGCCGTGCTCCAGACCTTCGACGCAGATCTGCTTGTCCTTGGCGTCGACGCCCTTGGGAGGCGCGTTGTCGACGGTGACGAACTGTGCATAGTCGACGCCGGTCTTGACCAGATCCTCGGAGAATTGTGCGCAGATGCGCGGCGCGCTGGTGTCGGCATCGACCGTGTGGTCGATGACGCGGAAACCCTTGCGGGCCTTCAGATCGGCATAGTCGGCTTGGACCGCCGGCGAGGCGACCAGCGCAAGGCTGGCTTCATAGGCCTGCAGGGCTGGGCGGTATAGATCGCGCTTGTCGAGGCCGTTGCCGAGCAGCGCCAGCACTTCGGCGCGCGTCTTGGTGGTGCGCGAGAGCTTGTAGGCGTTGAAGGCGGCCGAGGTGCCGTTTGCCGGCAAAGTGGAAGCCTCGGACGTGTTGGCGGCAGGCTGCACGGCCAGCGTTTCGCGCGCCAGGGCGAGCCAGAGCTGGCCATCATCGGGCATGACGGACACGGCACCTTCATATCTCAGCATGGCGGAGCGGTGATCGCCGGTAAGCACGGACTGTTCGGCGGCATTCGTCAGCGCCGTCAGCCCTTCCGTCGGCTTGACATAGGCCGGACCCAACAGCTTGTTGCGGTATTGCTGGGCCTGATCGGCCATCCAGTTGGGGAAGAAGGCAAGTTCCGGCGGCGCGCCGATGTCGGGGTCGCCATCGATGTTGACGACCTTGCCGGCGACCGCACCGTTGAACGGCTTCATCTGATTGTAGTCGGATTTGAGGAAACACCATTTGGCCTTGGTGTTGTAGGTGAAGGCGCGGCAGGCCGGATCACCCAGACATGTCGTCTTGCACTGGTCGAGCGTGACATTCTGGTCGGACCTGAGATCAAAGCCGAAATAATCGGAATTGTCCGATGTCGCGATTCGCCGGGCTTCAGCCGCCTGCGCGACACCATTCCAGGCAAAAAAGAGAAGAATCAGGATCGACAGACCACGAGCCGCGCGCATTGCCATTACACCCTCCCAGACACTGCTGACGTCCAGGCATGATCAAGCATCAGTCATGCTTGTCAACACAAGGACGCGGCAGGGTTCCGCCTGCCAACGGTTTCCTTTCCGGCCGATCGCCGGTAGTAGCTCCATAGGACAGGGGATCACGCTTTCTTGCGGCGACGCAGAAGGTGTGAATTCCAAGCCCGTCCTATTTCAGACAATTGGATTGTGGCCCCTTTACGAGCGCTTCAGAACTTCATTCCAATTTTAGGTTTTCATTCTAGGTTGTCTTAATGCCGGCGCATGAAGAGCAGATGTCAGGAGGTACCGCGCCAGGGCGTGTGCTTTCGCGCGCCCTGCTTTTGGTCATGATCTGCTCAACCGCGCTTGTCGCCGAGGCCGGAAATGCTGCTGCTTTCGAGCTTTTCGGCATCAAGCTGTGGGGATCGTCGAAAGACGAGGACGCCGACATCGTCGACCCCCTGCGCTATGCCGTCACCATTTCCGCGCCCGATGCCGACAAGGATCTCGTCAAGAAGCTCGAAAATGCCTCGGCCCTGAAAAGTGACGAGGAACGCCCGGTTTCCGGCTCGCTCGGGCTGATGGCCAAGGCGCGTAGCGACCGTGAGCAGCTGGTTGCGGCGCTCTATGCCGATGCCCGCTATGAAGGCGTCGTCACCATCACAATCGACGGCAAGCCGCTCGACGATTTGCCCCCCGATGCCGAATTCAAGGGCCCGCAACCGGTACCGGTGGTCATCGATATCGCCAGCGGGCCGAAATTCACTCTCGGCAATGTCCGGTTGGAGGGTGACGCGGCGGGGCTGATGAGCGCCGATTATGGCCTGATCGCCGGCGGCGACGCTGGATCCGGCGCCGTGCTCAAGGCCGAGGCGCTGATCGTGCGGGCGCTGAAGCAGGAGGGCAGGCCGCTGGCCAAGGTGACCGACCGCCAGATCGTCGCCGACCATGCCACCTCGACGCTCGATGTGACGCTGACGGTCGCCGCCGGGCCGGTCGCCGGCTATGGCGACACCACGGTGGAAGGCACCGAGGAGGTCGATCGCGACTTCACCGAATACATGACCGGCCTCAAGCGCGGCCGGCAATACTCGCCCGACGAGATCAGCGATGCGCGCGACCGGTTGCTGGCGCTTGAGGTGTTCAACAGCGTGACGTTCAAGGAAGCCGACAAGCTCGATGCCGACGGCAACATCCCGATCGGCGTCCAGGTCAGCGAGCGCAAGCCACGCTATTTCGGTGTCGGCGGCACCTTCTCCAACACCGAGGGACTCGGCCTGGAGGGCTATTGGGGCCACCGCAACCTGTTTGGCCGGGCCGAAAAGCTGCGCATCGACGGGGCCATCAGCGGTATCGGCAGCAACGACCTCAGCGAGCTCAACTACAATGCCGGCATCATGTTCGAAAAACCGGGCGTGATCGGGCCGGAGTCAAAGTTCTTCGCCAGCTTCAAGACCGTGCTCGAGCATCCGGACGCCTATGACCATTTCTCGGTGAAAGGCAGCACCGGCCTGTCCTACGAACTGACCAAGAAGCAGACGGTTTCGGCGGAAGTGTCGCTCGACTATTCGCGAATCCACGATGCTTTCGGCAAGCACAAATATCTGATCGCCAGCATTCCGCTGCAATATGTCTACGATAACCGTGACAACCGGCTGAACCCGACCGGCGGGTTCCGGGTGCTGGCCTATGCCGAGCCGAGCTATGACATTCTGAGCGGTGCGGCCTTCCTCAAGCTGAAGGGCGAGGGTTCGGCCTATCAGTCGCTGGATTCGGCTTCGAAGTTCGTGCTGGCCGAACGTGTCGCCGTCGGCTCGATCGTCGGCACCAGCCTTGAAAATGTACCAGCCGACCGGCGTTTCTATTCCGGCGGCGGCGGTTCGGTGCGCGGCTATGCCTACCAGGGCATCGGTCCCAAGGATTTCACCGGCCAGCCGATCGGCGGTCTGTCCTTCTTCGAGACCTCGGTCGAAATGCGCATCGCCATCACCGACACGATCGGCATCGTGCCGTTCGTCGATGCCGGCACGGTGTCGACCAAATCGGTGCCCAATTTCTCCGACGTCAAGGTCGGCGCCGGTGTCGGCTTGCGCTATGTCACGCCATTCGGGCCGCTGCGCATCGACGCGGCCGTGCCGCTCAATCGCGATCCAGACGATCCGCATTTCGGCATCTATGCCGGTATCGGACAGGCGTTCTGAGCGATGAAGATATTCAGGCGCATCCTTCGCATTGTCCTCTACACGCTGCTCATCGCTGTCGCCGGGGCGATCGGCGCGCTGGTGGTGCTGACCAAGACCGAGCGTGGACGCGACAATCTTGCCGGCATCATTTCGCGGCTGGCCTCGAGCGATGACCGCAAGATCACCGTCAGCGGCATCGACGGCATCTGGTCGGGTGCGCTCAGCGTCGACCATGTCGTGCTGGAAGACCGTGAGGGCGCCTGGCTGGTGGCGCGCAAGGTCGCCGTCGACTGGTCGCCGCTGGCGCTGCTGTCGAAAAGCTTCAGTGCCCAGCGCATCGCCGCCGGGCGCATCGAACTGGCCCGGTTGCCTGTGGCCAGCACCCAGCCGGCGCAGAGTGGCGGCACGACGACGCTGCCGGTCTCGCTTGACATCAAGCAGATCGACCTTCCCGAAATCGCGCTCGGCCAGGATCTGGCCGGCAGCGGCATCGCCGAACTTGCCGCCAAAGGCATGCTCAAGATCGACGCCGCGCCGCTGGCGGTAGAGACGACGCTCAACGTCACCCGCCATGACGGCAAGCAAGGCAATGTCGACGCCAAAGTCCATTTCGCGCCAGCCGACAACAAGCTCGACCTCGATCTGAAGGCATCGGAGCCGGCGGGCGGCATCATCGCCAACCTGCTCAATCTGCCTGATACGCCGCCGGTCGACATCATTGTCTCGGGGACCGGCCCGCTGGCCAACTGGAGCGGCATCGGGACCTTCGTTGTCGACGGCCAGATCGTCACCCAGCTCACCGGGCGCCATCAACTGACCGACAAGGGCAATCACATCGAGGCCAAGGGCGACGGTGATTTCGCGCGCTTCCTGCCGGAGAATTTGAAGCCGCTGTTTGCCGGCAAGACCAGCTTCGATGTCGCCGGCACCGCCACATCGGCCGGCGGCGTCAGCGTCGACCGCGCCAGCATCGACAGCGATGCGGTGCACGGCACCGCATCCGGCATCGTCGATCCTGCCGGTGCCAGCGATCTCGCGGTCGAACTCGCCGCCAAGGGCCCGCCTGTGGTGATCAGCGTCGGCAGCAAGGCGCAGCCAATCACGCTGGCGATCAACAACGCCACCGCACGCGCGTTCGGCGACGGCAAGACACCGATCATCGACATCGGCGCCTCCTTCGTTTCGATCGTCGCCGGCGGCACGCGGTTGGACGATCTGGCGGCGCAGATCCATTCGGACGGCTTCGATATCCAGAATCGCGCCGGGCCGGTCACCGTCAAGCTGGCGGCGGGTGGCCTCAAAACCGACGTGGCGACACTCGCGCCGCTGGTAACCGGCAAGGTCAATGTCGATCTGGCCGGATCGGTCAGCAAGGATGCCATTGCCATCGATGAGGGCACGTTGCGCTCCGACGCGGTCAACGCCTCGCTGACCGCCACGGTTGCACTTGCCGACCTGTCGATGCAGCTCAAAATGAATGCCGATGCCGTGGCGACGGCCTTGCCGCCGCAGATCGCCTCAGTGCTCGGCGCCCGGGTGAAATTCTCGGCCGCGGCGACGCGCGATCCGCAGGGATCCTTTGCCGCCAACTCGATCTCACTCACCTCCGGCACGCTCAGCGCCAGCGGCACCGCCAGCGCGCAAGGCACCGACATCCAGGCCGATATCAAGGGCAAGCTGGGCGACGTTTCGGTGCTGTCGCCGATGGTTGGCGTGCCGGTGGCCGGCGGCGTCGATTTTGCACTGTCGGCAAGCGGCGCCAGGACGGCGCCGGATTTCACGGTCTCCGCCGACAGCGACAGCCTGACGGCCTCGGGCCGCACGGTGAAGAGCATAAAGCTGACGGCAAGCGGCAAGGCCGACATTGCCAGCCCCTCCGCCAATGTCTCGCTGACCGGTTCCGTCAACGACCAGCCGCTCGACATCAAGGCGGCGCTGGTGACCAGCGAAGGCAAGCGTTCGATCAATGGGTTCCTGGTTTCGCTTGGCGACAACAAGGTCTCGGGCGACCTCGCGCTGGATGACAAATTCATGCCCTTGGGCACGCTGACGCTCGCCGCGCCTGCTATCGACCAATTGGCCGCGCTCGCCGGCCAGGCGGTGACGGGCGACATCGACGGCACCATCCGCTTCGCCAGGGATGGCGACGCGCCCTCGGTGGCTATCGACGCCAAGAGCACGGCGATCGCGCGCGGCGAAGTGACGGCCAAGGCAATCACCGTCAATGCGCTGATTGCCGATTATCTCAAGGCGCCGGCGATCGCCGGTTCAATCAAGGCCGACAGCGTCACCTCCGGAACCACGGAAATCGGCGGCATTGGCGTCGACCTGGAGCGCGATGGCGACTGGACCAATTTTACCGGTGGCGCCACCATATCGGGCATTCCGGCGACCGCTGCCGGCCGGGTCAAGATCGCGGACGGGACGACCAGCATCGAGATCGCTTCGGGTGAAGCCACGGTTCGCGGCATCAAGGCCGCGATCGCGCAGCCATCGACGTTGAGCATTGCCAATGGCACGACTAGCATCGAAAAACTGGCGCTCGATGTCGGCGGCGGTTCGGTGACGCTGTCCGGCACCGCCGGCCAGGCGCTCGATCTGGCGGCACAATTTTCGGCACTGCCGGCAGCACTCGCCAATGATTTTTCGCCGGGTCTCGATGCCGTGGGCACCCTCGGTGGTACCACTGAAGTGACCGGGTCGCCATCTGCGCCCGAGGTTCGGTTCGACGCACAACTGGCCGGCGTCGAAACCAGCCAGACCCGGCAGGCGGAGCTCGGTCCGCTCGCCGTCGATGCTGCCGGCAGCTACACCGTGGCCGGCGGCGTCGTGCTCGATCATGCGACGCTCACAGGCGACAAGATTTCCGGCAAGGCGGCGGGCACCCTCAACCCGAACGGCGCCAGCGATTTTGCCCTCGATCTCGCCTCGACCGGAACCAGCCTGCCGCTGACGCTGGGCAGCGCGGAAAGCCCGATCAAGCTCGAACTGCAGGCACTGTCGGTAAAGGCAGCGGGGCAGGGTACGCAGCCGCGGCTCGATATTTCGGCGGCGCTGCCCTCGGTCGCCACCAAGCTGACCAAGGTCGAAGGCGTCGCTGTCGCCCTGCATTCCGATGCTTTCGATCTGAAGGCCCGGACAGGGCCGATCTCCGGTACCGTGTCGGCCGACCAGATTGGCCTCGACAACCCAACCATCGCGCCGCTGATCGCCGGCAAGGTCACGGCCAAGGTTGCCGGCAGCCTCGCCACGGACGCCATCACCATCGATAGCGGCTCGGTGACGAGCGATGCGCTGAACAGCGACTTTAGTGGCCGGGTATCGCTGGCCGACGGCGCCATCGAGCTCAACTTGAAAGCCGACGCAGCCTCGGCGGCGCTGCCGGCGGCGGTGCGCGGCGTGCTTGCCGAACGCGCGGAACTGAGTGCTGCGCTGAAGCGCGATGCGTCGGGCAATGTCAATGTCGACGGATTGAAGCTGGTCTCCGGTGCACTGACTGCCGAGGGACAGGCCAGCCTTGCCGACAACAAAGTCGCCGCCGACATCAAGGGCGCGCTCAGCGACATCTCGCTGCTTTCGAAAGACGCCGAGGGCGCCATCGGCTTCGCCCTGAACGCACAGGGCCCGGCGACCGCGCCCGATCTGTCGCTGACTGTCGATAGCGATCGGCTTTTGGTAGCCGCGCGCGAGATCGCCGGGCTGAAGCTCACCGCCACCGGCAAGGCCGATGCCGCCAATCCGGCGGCGAATGTGCAA
Organism: Mesorhizobium waitakense; assembly: GCF_056431085.1. Lineage (NCBI taxonomy): Bacteria > Pseudomonadati > Pseudomonadota > Alphaproteobacteria > Hyphomicrobiales > Phyllobacteriaceae > Mesorhizobium > Mesorhizobium waitakense. The sequence goes on from NZ_JBWKME010000051.1 coordinate 76,666, forward strand.
CTCACCGGCAATGTCGCCGGCCAGGCACTGCAAGGCAGTGCGGTGCTGGCGACGGCGGATGGCAAAAGCGCCATCAACGGCCTGCTGCTGTCGCTTGGCAAGAACAGGATCTCCGGCGATCTGGCGCTGGACGAGAAGTTCGTGCCGGTCGGCACCATCGCGCTCGACCTGCCAGATATTGGCCCACTGGCGGCACTTGTGCTGGAAAAGGCGGAAGGCGACGTGCGCGGCACCATAGCCTTTTCCAAGAACGGCACCGCGCCGCAAGTCGCTATCAAGGCGGCGACGGGGTCGATCTCGCGCGGCGATTTGCAGGCGAAGGCCGTTTCCGTCGATGCGCTCATCGCCAATTATCTCGCGGCTCCGGTGATTTCCGGCAAGATCCTCGCCGACACCGTCAATTCCGGTGGAACCGTGATCAGCGGCATCAATGTGGATTTGAAGCGCGATGGCGACTGGACCGGCTTTTCCGGTGGCGCCACGGTCAAAGGCATCCCGGCGCAGGCCGCTGGCCGGGTGAGAGTGGCCAGCGGCACGACCACCATCGAGCTTGCTTCCGGCCAAGCCACGGTCAAGGGCATCAAGGCGGCCATAGCCAAGGCCTCGACCGTCAGCATTGCCAATGGCACGACGACGCTGGATCGGCTGGTGCTCAACCTGGGTGGCGGTACGGCGACGGTGACCGGCAAGGTCGGCACGGCGCTCGACATCAACGCCGCGCTGGCGCGGGTGCCGATGTCGCTCGCCAACAGTTTCTCGCCGGGCCTCGATGCCGCCGGTTCGATCTCGGGCACAGCGAAGGTGACGGGTGCGCCGGCGAGCCCTGCAGTTGCCTTCAACATCGACGCGGCCGGCGTGCAGACGTCGCAGACCCGGGGTGCGGGTGTCGGTGCGGTGAGTGTTTCTTCGTCCGGCACCTTTGCCGCCAACAAGCTGACCTTCAACGCCAATGTCAGCGATGGAGCCGGCCTTGGCCTCAAGGGCGGCGGCACTGTGACGACGGCAGGTACGCCGGCGCTGGTCCTCGATTTCAATGGCGCCGTGCCCTTCGGCCTGCTCAGCCAGAAGCTTGCCGCGCAGGGGCTGTCGCTGTCTGGAACCGCCAATGTCAATGTGCAGGTTCGCGGTCCCGCGACATCGCCTGTCATCGGCGGCTCGGTCAGCACCTCCGGCGCGCGCCTGGTCGACGCGCGCTCGGGCCTCGCGGTCAACGATATCGCCGCCGACGTATCAATCGCCGGCGGCGTCGCCAGGATCAACCGGCTGACCGGCACGCTGTCGACGCGCGGCAGCCTGTCGGCCAGCGGCACGGTCGGCATCAACCCGGCGCAAGGGTTTCCGGCCGATCTGTCGATCAAGCTTGTCGACGGCCGTTATACGGACGGTCGTGTGGTAACTGCCAATCTCGGCGGCGACCTGACGATCAAGGGGCCGCTGACCTCCGCACCGGTGATTGCCGGCACCATCAATCTCGCCAAGACGGTGATCACGGTTCCAGACAGGCTGCCAGGTTCGCTTTCGGCACTCGACGTCAAGCACAAGAATGCACCGGGTGCCGTGCGGGCGCAGGACAAGGCGCTGCGCCCGCCGACGACCAGTGGTGGCGGTGGCGGCGGCAGCGGCCTCGTCCTCGATGTCACGGTCAACGCGCCGAACCAGATATTCATCCAGGGCAGGGGCGTCGATGCCGAACTCGGCGGCTCGCTCCGGCTGACCGGCCCGGCTTCGTCGCCGCAAGCGGTCGGCACCTTCACCCTGCAGCGCGGGCGGCTATCGATTCTCGGCAAGCGGCTGACCTTCACCGAAGGCACGGTCGGCTTCTCCGGCTCGCTGGTGCCTTACCTTAATTTGACTGCGACAACGACGACGACCTCCACCACCGTCACCATCGTGGTGTCGGGCGAGGCGACCAATCCGAAATTCACCTTCTCCTCGGTGCCGGCGCTGCCCGAGGACGAGGTGCTGGCGCAGCTGATCTTCGGGCGCTCGATGTCCAACCTGTCGCCGCTGCAGATCGCCCAGCTCGCCGAAGCGGCCGGGCAACTGGCCGGGGTCGGCGGCTCGACGTCGCTGCTTGAAAACCTGCGCAGCGCGATCGGCGTCGACGATCTCGACGTCACCACCGACGACCAGGGCGGCACGGCGGTTTCGGCGGGCAAGTATCTGAACGATCGCACCTACGTGACGATCCAGAAAGGCGACAAGCCCGGTTCCGGCAAGGCGACCATCGACCTCAATGTCGGGCGCGGCGTCAAACTGCGCGGCGAGGCCAATGATGCCGGCGAGGCCAAGGGCGGCATCTTCTACGAGAAAGAATACTGATATTTCGACGGGCTTTTGGCCCCATGATGGCCCAAGGCTGGCGCTGTCCGGCCTTCAGTAAATGTCTCAGTTTATTCGACTATCGAGATTCCAGAGGAATCCGTCGGGCAGTAGCAAATTTGCGCCAAGACTGTCGTTATCACGCGAACCGCCCGCTTTCCAAAGTTGCACATTCGCTAACATGTTCCAATCCATACCGGCTTTGACATCATGGCCTGGATGCGGAATGTTAAAAGGCGGAAAGCCAACAATGGGAGTTAAGTCATGACGATTTATAAGAGTAACGGCGATCGCGTTCCCGATCACATCGTGGCCATGGCCGAAGACGCCAAGGCAGGCAAGGTGGATCGCCGCGAATTCCTGGCCATGGCCAGCGTGTTCGGCGCGTCGACGGCAATGGCTTACGGCTTGCTCGGCCTCGCCGACCCGACGCCGGCGAAGGCCGAAGAGGTAAAAGGCAAGAAGGGCGGCACGCTGAAGATCGCCCAGTGGATCAAAGATCCGAAGGACCCGCGCAAGTCCGACTGGTCGGAAATCGCCAACGCCGAGCGCCAGGCGCTCGAGCCGCTGGTCAAGTACACAACCGAATACACGTTCCGCCCCTATCTGCTCGAGAGCTGGGACGTCAACGACGACGCCACCCAGTACACGCTGCATGTGCGCAAGGACGTGACCTGGTCGAACGGCGACCCCTTCACCGCCGACGATGTCATCTTCAATCTGAAGCGCTGGGCCGACAAGAAGGCCGAAGGCAATTCGATGCCCGGCCGTCTCGGCTCGCTGGTCAAGGACGACAAGCTCGACGAAAGCGCCGTCACCAAATCTGATGACCACACGATCGTGCTGAAGCTCGGCAAGCCCGATATCGCGCTCATCCCGAACATGTGCGACTATCCCGGCCTGATCGTCCACAAGAGCTTCGATGAGAAGGGCGGCGATTTCAAATCCTGCCCGATCGGCACCGGCCCGTTCGAGCTCGTCTCCTATGACGTCGGTCAGAAGGTCGTCTACAAGCGCCGCGCCGACGACAAGTGGTGGGACGGCGAAGTGTTCCTCGATGGCCTGGAATTCATCGACTACGGCACCGATCCGGCAGCCATGGTCAGCGCTTTCGAAGCCGGCGAAGTCCACACCAATTTCGAGACCTCGGCCGACTATGTGTCGATCCTCGACGGCATGGACCTGGTCAAGTCGGAAATCGTCACCGCCTCGACCATCGTTTGCCGCAGCAACGTCAACAACAAGCCCTATGGCGACCAGAAGGTGCGCAACGCGTTGCAGCTTGCGGTCGACAACAATGTCGTTCTTCAGCTCGGCTACGGCAATGCCGGCACCGTTGCCGAAAACCATCATGTCTGCCAGATTCACCCGGAATATTATGAACTTGCGAAGGTCGCCCGCGATCCGGCCAAGGCAAAGGCGATGATGGCGGAGGCAGGCCAGGCCGACTTCGAGCACGAGCTGATCACCGTCGACGAGGACTGGCACAAGAACACCGGCGATGCGATCGCCGCCCAGATGCGCGACGCCGGCCTCAAGGTGAAGCGCACCGTGTTGCCTGGCTCGACGTTCTGGAACGACTGGACAAAGTATCCGCTGTCGATGACCAACTGGAACATGCGGCCGCTTGGCGTCCAGGTGCTTGCGATCGGCTATCGCACAGGCGAGGCCTGGAACGAGACTGCCTGGTCGAACCCCGACTGGGACGCCAAGCTCAATGCAGCGCTCGCCGTTGCCGACGCCGCCAAGCGCAAGGACTTGATGAAGGACATCGAGCGGATCCTGCAGGATTCCGGCATCATCATCCAGCCGTACTGGCGCAAGCTCTACAGCCATTCGGTCAAGGCCGTGCAGAACTACAAGATGCATCCGACCTTCGAGCGCGACTACGGCAAGGTCTGGCTCGACCAAGCTTGATCATCGGGAAAGGGGCGTCAGTCCCTTTCCCTCGCTCTTTGCATCATTCGCCCCTGATGGTCCGCGCTTTTAAAAAAAGTTGCGGACTCCCAGGCAAGGTCATGCAACAAAACAGGGTTGATCGCATCCGAAGGCCTGTTTGACAGCCAGCCTCGCCGGTGACGGCAGGGTTGGCTTTCATAGCCGGCTAAAACCCCAACCCATCGGCAGGGGACCGCCATGCTTTCTTTCGTTATCAGGCGCCTTGGCACCATGGCATTGACGATGCTGTGCCTGACCATGGTCGTCTTCTTCCTGATCAACCTCGAACCCAATCTGAAGAAGCTGGCGATCAGTCAGACCGAAATGCATACGTCTGCCGAACAGCTCGAAAATTGGCTGGTCAACCATGGCTACCGGCAGAACTTCTTCGTCCGCTATGGGCAGTGGCTGGGCGTCGTGCCCAAGCAGCCGGTGACCGACCCGGCGACCGGCAAGCCGGCGCAGCGTTTCTCCTTCTGCAACGATCCGGTCGTGTCGACTTTCGCCGGTGTTCTCGAGGGCGATTTCGGCTGTTCGACCAAGTTCAAGGCAAACGTCGCGTCGAAACTGTTTCCCGCCCTTGGCTCCACTGGCATCCTGATGTTCTGGGTGCTGGCGGTGATGGTGCCGATCTCGCTGCTGATCGGCATTCTGGCCGGTATGCGCGAGGGGTCGCGAACCGACCGCGTGCTGTCAGTAGCCTCGATCGCATCGACGGCAACACCCGAATATGTGTCGGGCGTCATCTTCACCGTCATCTTCGCCTCATGGCTTGGCTGGCTGAACGGCTCGGCGGCTTCGGCCAGCCAGGGCATCACCTTCTACAATTTCACGCTGCCAGTGATGACGCTGGCGATCTACGGCATCGGCTACATCGCCCGCATGACGCGCGCCTCGATGGTCGAGGTGATGACGCAGCAATATATCCGTACCGCCCGATTGAAGGGGCTCTCCTTCGGCAGCGTCGTGGTGAAGCACGCGCTGCGCAATGCGTTGATCGCGCCGTTCACGGTCATCATGCTGCAGTTTCCCTGGCTGCTCACCGGTGTCGTCATCGTCGAGGTGATGTTCCGCTACCAGGGCTTCGGCTACACGCTGGTCGAGGCGGCCGGCAACAACGACATCGACCTGCTGCTCGGCTGCTCGCTGGTTTCGGTGTTCATCGTCTTGATCACGCAGCTCATTTCCGATGTCGGCTACGCGTTTCTCAATCCGCGTATCAGAGTTCAGTAGGGGGCGAAGCGGATGCCGGTTCAATACATCAGTGCCTTCACCGTCGTTCTCGAAGTGCTGTCGCGCTTCTGGCCGGTCTGGATCGCGCTCCTAATCGTCATGGGAGCGAGCTTCGCCTACAAGAAGAAGCTGGCGCTCTACGGCCAGCTGTTCGACAGTGGCGTCGGTATCGTCGGCGTCGGCATCTGCCTGTTCTGGCTGTTCACGGCGATCTTCGCCGCAACCATCTCGCCTTTCGATCCGTTGGCCCAGGTCCCCATCATGAAGGACGTGTTGCCGGGCGCCATCGAGCCGCAATCGGGGCTGACCTATCTGTTCGGCGGCGACAAGCTGGCGCGCGACGTGTTTTCGCGCATGGTCTATGGCAGCCAGATCGTGCTGATCATCGCGCCTGCCGCGACTGGCTTCGCGCTGATGGTCGGCATTACGCTCGGCCTGCCGGCCGGCTACTATGGCGGCAAGATCGACACCGTCCTGTCATTCCTGGCCAATCTGGTGCTGGCCTTCCCGGTGATCCTGCTGTTCTACCTGCTGGTGACGCCGGGCATCATGGACACCCCGATCCCCTATGCTATGGCCGGCGTGTTCTTCCTGTTTCCGATCATCTTCTTCAGCGTGCTGTTCTGGACGCGCTACAAGAACCGGCCCGACCGGCTCTATATCCTGCTCGGCATCACCCTGATCGTCGGTGGCTGGATCTATGCCGGCCTGGTGTTCGACGCCGATCCGCTGAAGATCGTGCACATCGACCCCAACCAGCTCAACATCTTCGTGGCGGTGGTGTTCGCCTCCAGCCCCGGCGTGTTCCGCATCGTGCGCGGCCTGGTGATGGACATCAAGACGCGCGACTATGTGGCGGCGGCACAGACGCGCGGTGAATCGCCCTGGTACATCATGCTGTGGGAGATCCTGCCCAATGCACGCGGGCCGCTGATCGTCGATGCCTGCCTGCGCATCGGGTACACCACCATCCTGCTCGGCACGCTCGGTTATTTCGGCCTTGGCCTGGCGCCGGAAAGCCCTGACTGGGGTACTGCGATCAAGGACGCCAGCCGGCTGCTGCGCTCCTTCATCCACCCGGCACTGCCGCCGACGATCGCACTGATGTCGTTCGTGCTGGGCTTGAACCTGTTGGCCGACTCGCTGCGCGAACAATCGATGAAAGACTGATGGACGGATCTTCAACCCCAAGAGCGAAGAGCCGGCCTGAAACAAGGATTGGAGCGACCCATGAATGAGGCAGTTCGAAATCCCGCCGAGCCAACCAAGGGGCCCATCATCGAGATCGAGAACCTGTCGATCTCCTTCTTCACCCGCAAGGGCGAGATCCCGGCCGTCATGGATTTTTCCTGCACGGTCATGCCGGGTGAGGCGATGGGCATCGTGGGCGAATCCGGCTGCGGCAAGTCGACCGTGTCGCTCGGCATCATGCGCGACCTCTCCAACATCGGGAAGATCGTCGGCGGCAAGATCAAGTTCCAGGGCAAGGACATGGGCGAGCTCTCCGATGAGGAGCTGCGCGCCATCCGCGGCAACAAGATCGCCATGATCTATCAGGAGCCGATGGCGAGCCTCAATCCGGCGATGAAGGTCGGCCAGCAATTGATGGAAGTGCCGCTGATCCACGACAAGGTGTCGAAGGAAGAGGCCTATAAACGCGCGCTCGAAATGGTGCGCTCGGTCAAGCTGCCCGATCCCGAGCGCATGATGCGCTCCTATCCGCACCAGCTCTCCGGCGGCCAGCAGCAGCGTATCGTCATTGCCATGGCGCTGCTGTCGAAGCCGGCGCTGCTTTTGCTTGACGAGCCGACGACGGCGCTCGACGTGACGGTGGAAGCGGGCATCGTCGATCTGGTCAAAGGGCTCGGCGAGAAGTTCGGCACGTCGATGATCTTCGTGTCGCACAATCTCGGCCTGATCCTGGAAACCTGCGACCGCATCACGGTGATGTATTCGGGCGAGGCGGTGGAGACCGGCAAGATCAGGGACGTGTTCGACCGCATGCGCCATCCCTACACGCAAGGGCTGTTCCGCTCGATCCCGCTGCCGGGCGCCGACAAGAACTCGCGGCCACTGATTGCCATTCCAGGACAGCTGCCGCTGCCGCATGAGCGGCCCAAGGGCTGCAATTTCGGCCCACGCTGCCACCATTTCGTCGAGGGCGTCTGCAACGCCGCCGAAATCCCGATGATCGAGGTCGCGGGGCACGAAGGCCATTTCTCGCGGTGCGTGCGTTTCAACGAGATCGACTGGGAGGCTCTGCCGCCCGGCGCCAAGAAGGTCAATGAGCGCGTCGTGCCTGGCGCGCCGGTACTCAAGATCGAGGATTTGAGAAAATACTACAAGGTCGGCGGCAGCGAGGTGTTCGGTTCGAGCGAGGGCCGCGTCGTCAAGGCCAACGAGACGATCTCGTTCATGGCGCGCGAATCCGAGACCGTTGCCATCGTCGGCGAATCCGGCTGCGGAAAGTCGACACTGGCCAAGGTGCTGCTCGGGCTTGAGACCGCGAGCTCCGGCAGCGTGACCCTGGGCAACAAGGAAATCCAGTCGACCGGCATAGAGAAGCGCAGTGTCGACACCGTGTCGTCGATCCAGATGGTGTTCCAGAATCCGTTCGACACGCTCAACCCCAGCCACTCGGTAGGGTCGCAGATCATCCGCACGCTGGAGAAATTCAACGTCGGCAAGACGGTTGCCGACCGCCGCAAGCGCATGCTGGAACTGCTCGACCTGGTGAAGCTGCCGCGGGCGTTCGAGACCCGCAAGCCGCGCCAGCTGTCCGGCGGCCAGAAGCAGCGCATCGGCGTGGCGCGCGCCTTTGCCGGCGACGCCAAGGTGGTGGTGGCCGACGAGCCGGTGTCGGCGCTCGACGTGTCCGTGCAGGCGGCGGTGACCGAACTCTTGATGGACATCCAGCGCAAGAACAAGACGACGATGCTGTTCATCAGCCACGATCTGTCGGTCGTGCGCTACATCGCTGACCGTGTCGTCGTGATGTATCTCGGCTACATCGTCGAGCAAGGCACGACCGACCAGATCTTCGCGCCGCCCTATCACCCCTATACCGAGGCGCTGCTGTCGGCGATCCCGATCGCCGACACCAGCGTGGTGAAGCGGCACATCGTGCTGGAGGGCGACATTCCTTCGGCGATGAACCCGCCGTCGGGCTGTCCGTTCCAGACACGCTGCGGCTACAAGAAACTTGTGCCGGACAATCTGTGCGAGACCAAAGTGCCGCCGGTCAAGAACCTGGGCGACGGCCATATGAGCCTGTGCTGGCTGGCGGACGACGTGCTGGCCAAGATGGAGCCGGTGATCAAGTTCGACAAGGAACACGCCGCGCATGAGGGCGTGCCGGAAGACGCGCCGCATGTTTCGGAGACGCCCGCGCCCAAGCCTCCACGCGGCAAAAAGCCGAACTGACGGGCGCGCAGTCGGAGTTAGCGCAGCGGCGCGTTCAGTTGCCGCACTGGCCCAGCTGCTGCGCATAGTCCCGCGCCATCTTTTCGGTGGCCCTCGCATAGCCCTGGACACCGGCATCGCCGCGGTCGCCGCGGCCATAGGCGGTCCAGCCGAGATAGTAGGCGAGATAGAGATTGTAGGTGTCGTTGCGGGCGACACCATAGCTGTCTGCCGTCTTGGAGTGATACCAGCCGACGAAATCGACCGCGTCGGCAAATTTGGTCCGCCGCGCCGCCCAGTTGCCAGTCTCTCTCTGATATTGCGACCAGGTGCCGTCCAGCGCCTGCGAGAAGCCGGTGGCCGACGAGACGTGTTTCCATGGAATGAAGCCGAGCAGCTTGGTGCGCGGCGGCCGAGCGTTGCTCTTGAAGCCGGATTCCTTGCGCACCGTCGCCATCAGCACGGGGACCGGCACGCCGTATTTCTGCTGCGTGCGCTCGGCGGCCGACTGCCAGTTGTCGAACCAGCCATCGTTCTGGTCGAAGACGGCGCAAACATTGTTGATATGACTGGGCGCCGTGGCGCAGGCCGAAAGCGCCAGCAGCACGCAAACCGCACCAATTTTACTAAAACTCGAACTACGCATTGGAGGAGCAATAGGGCGAAAACATAAAAGGAATCTTGCGACGTTCGTTAATGCCTCACCGGCGTAGCCGTTCGACAAAATCCAGTACCAATAACACGACGCATTTTGTCGCTTTTCCTAAACAGATACTGCAGAAATGCCGCCGTGGCTAAAATCACGCCCGCAGGCGGCGTATTTCTGACAGCTTCCCCGGTTTGCCGGGGCTTTGATGTCATGCATGAACGAACCAAGACGCAAGCGCGGCGCCGAGCGCACCAGCAACAGGGGGCCATCGGCCATCCCGCAATTGCCGCTCCGGCGCGTGACCAATCCCTATCCGCCAATGGCAATGCTCTCGGCCGACCAGATCGAGCAGATCCATCAGGCGTCGATGCACATATTGGAGAATTTCGGCATCGAGGTGATGAGCCCGCGCGCGCTATCGCTGTTCGAGAAGGCCGGCGCCAGCGTCGATCATGCCTCGGCGAATGTCCGCATCGATCGCGGCCTCGTCGCCGAGGCGCTGAAGACCACGCAGTCCAGCTATGTGCTGACGCCGCGCAATCCGGCCAACGCCATTTATCTCGGCGGCAACACCATCAATTTCACGCTCGTCGCCGGGCCGCCCAATGTGCATGACATGGAACGCGGCCGCCGCGCCGGCAATCTGCGCGACTATTCCGACCTCACCCGGCTGGCGCAGCACTTCAACTGCATCCACATGCTGGGCAACCAGGTCTGCGCACCGGTGGAGCTGCCGGCCAATTCCCGCCATCTCGACACCTACTTCACCAATCTGACGCTGACCGACAAGAGCTTCCATGTCTCGGCGATCGGCCGCGGCAGGGCGCTGGACGGCATCGAGATGATGGCGATTGCGCGCGGTCTGACGCTGGACCAGATGCGCGACGATCCAGGAATCACCACCATCATCTCGGTCAACTCGCCGCGCCGCTTTGACGAGATGATGGCCGAGGGGCTGATGACCATGGCCGAGTTCGGCCAGTCGGTGGCGGTGACGCCGTTCACGCTGATGGGGGCGATGAGCCCGGTGACGCTGGCCGGCGCGCTGGCGCAACAGAATGCCGAAGCGCTGTTCGGGGTGGTGCTGACGCAGTTGGTGCGCCCCGGTGCGCCGGTAATGTATGGCGCCTTCACTTCCAATGTCGACATGAAGTCGGGCGCGCCGGCCTTCGGCACGCCTGAGAATACCAAGGCCAACATCGCGTCGGGGCAGTTGGCGCGACGCTACAATCTGCCCTACCGCACCACCCCGGGTTCCGCCTCCAACGCCGCCGATGCGCAGGGCGCGTATGAGACGCTGATGGCGCTGTGGGGAGCGGTGCTCGGCCATGGCAATCTCGTCTATCATGCTGCCGGCTGGCAGGAGGGCGGACTGACAGCGTCGTTCGAGAAGCTCATCATCGATGTCGAGATGATCCAGCATATGATGGAGTTCCTGCGCCCGATCGAGGTCAACGAGGCGGAGCTTGCCGTCGAGGCTTTGGGCGCGGTGCCGACCGGCGGCCATTTCTTCGGCGAGCCGCATACGCTCGTGCGTTACGCCACCGCCTTCTACCAGCCGATGCTGTCCAACTGGCAGAACTACGAAGCCTGGCAGGAGGCCGGCGGTCTCGACGCCACGGCGCGGGCGACGCGGCTGTGGAAGAAGGCGCTCGAGGACTATGTCGAGCCGGTGATGGATGTCGCCGTGCGCGAGGCGCTCGAGGCCTACACGGCCAAGCGGCGCGAAGCGATCGGGCAGGGCGAGCCGTGATGCCTCCCGTTTCGATTTATCTCACTCATCCAACACACTGATATCAGAGAAAAATCCATGAAATCGCATGCAAAGGTCGTGGTCATTGGCGGCGGCGTCGTCGGGTGCTCCGTACTGTTCCATCTTGCCCGTCATGGCTGGACCGACGTGGTGCTTCTGGAGCGCGACGAGCTAACCTCAGGCTCGACCTGGCACGCGGCCGGCGGCATGCACACGATCAATGGCGACCCCAACGTCGCCAAGCTGCAGAAATACACGATCAACCTCTACAAGGAGATCGAGGAGCTTTCCGGCCAGGCGACCGGCGTGCACCTGACCGGCGGTGTGCTTCTGGCGGCGACCGAGGCGCGGCTGGACTGGCTGCGCGGCGTCGTCGCCAAGGGGCGCTATCTCGGCATCGAGCTTGAGGAGATCTCGCCCAGCGAGGCGGCCGAACTGATGCCGCTGCTCGATCCCAAGCAGTTCGTCGGCGCTGTCAGAAACAAGGAGGACGGCCATCTCGATCCGTCGGGGGTGACCCATGCCTATGCCAAGGCGGCGCGCAAACTCGGCGCCGAGGTCGAGCGCTTCACCAAGGTCGAGGACATCGTGCGGCGCGCCGATGGGATGTGGCGCGTCATCACCAACAAGGGCGAGGTGGTGGCCGAGCATGTCGTCAATGCCGGCGGCCTGTGGGCGCGCGAGGTCGGCCGCATGGTCGGGCTCGAACTGCCGGTGCTGGCGATGGAGCACATGTACCTGATCACCGAGAACATGCCGGAGGTCGCCGCCTGGAACGCCAAGACCGGCACGGAGATCATCCACGCGGTCGATTTCGACGGCGAGCTCTATCTGCGCCAGGAGCGCGGTGGCATGCTGATGGGCACCTATGAGAAGGCCAATAAGCCGTGGTCCGAGTTCCAGACGCCGTGGAATTTCGGCCATGAATTGCTGGCGCCGGACATCGACCGCATCGCGCCGTCGCTCGAGGTCGGCTTTCGGCATTTCCCGGCGTTCCAGAACACTGGCATCAAGCAGATCATCAACGGCCCCTTCACCTTCGCGCCGGACGGCAACCCGCTGGTCGGGCCGGTGCGCGGCCTGCCGGGTTTCTGGGTCGCCTGCGGCGTCATGGCCGGCTTCAGCCAAGGCGGCGGCGTCGGCCTGGCGCTGTCCAACTGGATGATCGAGGGCGATCCCGGCGCCGACATCTGGGCGATGGACGTCGCGCGCTATGGCGACTGGGCGACGATGGCCTACACCAACGCCAAGGTGCGCGAGAACTATTCCAGGCGCTTTTCGATCCGCTTCCCCAATGAGGAATTGCCCGCCGGACGGCCGCTGAAGACGACACCGGTCTATGACCTGCTGTCGGCCAAGGGCGCTCAATGGGGCGTCGCCTATGGGCTCGAGGTGCCGCTCTGGTATGCGCCCGAAGGCGTCAAGGACGAGTTCTCGTGGCGCCGCTCGAGCGATTTCACCCAGGTCGCCAGGGAGGTTGCGACCGTTCGCGACGGCGTCGGCCTGTCAGAGATTTCGAGCTTCGCCAAATACAAGGTGGCGGGCGAGGGGGCGGCCGCCTGGCTCGACCGGATGCTCGCCTGCAAGCTGCCCAGGCCCGGCCGCATGACGCTGGCGCCGATGCTGAAGGATGACGGCAAGCTGATCGGCGACTTTACGCTGGCCAATCTCGGCAGCGAAGGCTGGTTCCTCGCCGGCTCCGGCATCGCCGAGCAATACCATATGCGCTGGTTCGAGAAGCACCTGCCTGGTGATGGTTCGGTTCGCATCGAGGCGCTGGGGCCAAAACTCACCGGCCTGGCGATCGCCGGGCCGAGAGCGCGCGAAGTGCTGGCTAAGGTCAGCCGCGCGGATGTCTCCAACGCCGCGTTTCCCTTCATGGCGGTTGCAAAAATGGACATCGGCATGGCGCCTTGCCTGGTCGGCCGCGTCAGCTACACGGGCGACCTCGGCTACGAGATCTGGGTGGCGCCGGAGTATCAGCGCGCTGCTTTCCAGGCCCTGATGGCAGCCGGCGAGGAATTCGGCATCGGCCTGTTCGGCTCGCGGGCGCTGAACGCGCTGCGGCTGGAGAAGAACTACGGCTCATGGGCGCGCGAGTACCGGCCGATCTATGGGCCGCTGGAAGCCGGTCTCGACCGCTTCGTTGCCTACAGCAAGGATGCGGACTTCATCGGCAAGACCGCGGCACTGGCCGAGCGCAAGCAGGGCGGCAAGCTGCGCCTGCGCGCCTTCATCGTCAATGCCGCCGACGCCGATGTCATCGGCGACGAGCCGATCTGGTTCGACGGCGCGGTGCGTGGCTGGGTGACTTCGGGTGGCTACGCGCATCACTCGAAACAATCCGTCGCCGTCGGCTATGTGCCGAAGGAGATCGCCGACGAGAGCGACGGCTTCGAGATCGAGCTTTTGGGCAAGCGGCATGCGGCGCGCGTGCAGGCGGCGCCACTGTTCGATGCCAATTTCGAGCGCATGCGCGCCTGAAGCGCTTCGGCTTCGCCGCTGCGCTTCAGATTCTATTTTTATGCATGTCGTCATCCCAAAACCGCTGGGCGTGGGCGACATGCATCGGGCGGATGGTTGAGCGTCAGGCGCTACGGCGGTTGTCCAGCGCAAAAGCGCCGGCGCCGGCAAACACCAGATAGAGGAAGATAAAGCAGAACGAGATCGCCAAATCTCCGCCGTTGTTGATGGGGAAGAAGTCGCGCGGCATGTGCGCCATGAAATAGGCGATCGCCATTTCGCCAGCCAGCAGGAACGCGACCGGGCGGGTGAACAGCCCCAGCGCCAGCAGGATGCCGCCGGCGAATTCGAGAATTCCAGCGGCGAGTGTCAGCCCGGTAAGGGTATGGGGTTGGTCGCTTATGGGAAAATTGAACAATTTCTGGCTGCCGTGCTCGATGAACTGCAGCGCCGTCATGATGCGCAGCACCCCAAGGCCTGCGGCTGATACTTTGCGAGGCTTTCGAAAAGCTTCATAAATGGCTCCATTTGTCGCTTCCCGACCGGCCATAGATTGTCGCTGGGTAACGGACCATTCACTTCCCATGGCATGCCATCAACAATCGGTGATTGGAAATTTTCCCCGGTTTGACCTTTCATACTGTTCTCGTATGGGTTGCATTTGTATCGCTAGGGTTGTATCCGTAATATGGACATTCCGAACAGGTGGGTTCCCTTGGTTATGAAAAAAGTTGTCATCAGCCTATTCGCAATCCTTGCAGGGACCAGCTTCGCCATGGCCGAGGATGCCGGCTGCGAGGCCTTCAAATGGCCAGTGACGCGGGAACAGGCGTTGTTTGCCGCAGCGCCTGCAACGCCGTCCGGAGCGACGCTGGTGGTGGGTGCTGCTGCGGATCTGGCACTGGTGCCGGCGGAGAAAGCCGGTTTTGCGCTGCCGCCCGAACATGCCCCCGCATCAGGCACGTTCGGTGCCGTCGCCAGCGTCGAGGTGCCGGCCGAGGGCGCCATTCAGATAAGTCTGTCAGGCGAGGCCTGGATCGATGTCATTCAGGACGGCCACGCCATGAAGTCAGTGGGCTATAGCGGTGTGAAAACCTGCCCCGGCATCCGCAAGAGCGTGCGTTTCAAGCTTGCGGCCGGCCCGGCCACCGTCCAGTTCAGCGGCGCGAAAAAGGCAGACCTGAAGGTCGCTGTGCTGACGCCCGAGTAATTCTCAAAGAGCGCCAGAGTCAGCGAGACAGCGCCCCTCTGTCCAGATGGACAGAGGGGCGGAGAAACCGGGCCTGGCCTCTTACCGTACCGGCGCCATCAATGCGAAATGGGCGCTTTGCGGGTCCTGGCATTGCACGATCCAGCTGCCGCCGGGGACCTCCATCGGGCCCATCAGGATCTTGCCACCATTATCGGTCACGCGTTTGGCCGACGCGTCGATGGCCGGAACGTTGAAGTAGAACTGCCAGACCGGGACTGGGACCTGCTGCGGCTTGTTCATGATGCCGCCACCGGATTCGGGGCCGGCTGTGAAGGTCTGGTAGGTGCCCATCGGGCCCATGTCGAAATCGCCGGCATTGGCCCAGCCGAACTGGTCGGAATAGAAATCGAACGCGGCCTTCCAGTCCGATGTGTAGAGCTCGTGCCAGCCGATATGGCCTGGGGTGCTGGCCGGCACGATGGGCTGGTCCGGGCCGTTCGGCTGCAGGAACATGAAGGTCGCGCCTTGCGGATCGGCGACGACGGCAAAGCGGCCGACGCCCGGAATGTCGTCGGGCTTGCGGTGAACCGCACCGCCGGCTGTCTCCAGCGATGCCGTTGCGGCATCGACATCTTTTGTATGGATATAGCCGAGCCAGGCCGGCGGCATGCCCATCTTGGCGGCGTCCTCGGGCATCGTCATCAGCCCGCCTACGCCACGCTCGCCGACATTCATGACGATATAGCGCGGCATGCCGGGGGCCTTGTCGAAGGGCTGCGCAGTCCAGCCGACAACCTTGGTGTAGAACGCCTCGGCGGCGTCGAGATCTGTGGTCAACAATTCGTACCAGAAAAAGGGCATCGGGGTTTTTGGCATGGTCGGTCTCCTCACCGGTCGGGCATCGATCGTCGGTCGATCCATCCTAGGACGATCTTCGCGACGGAAACCCGACAATCGCGCAAACAAGAATGTCGGTCTAGGACAAGCGTTCCCGGGGTTGCGCGCCCACAGGTTTTCGATTTCTCTTGCGGTGGAGAGGGATGTCGTTTCATGCGCCGGATGTCGCTCACGCCTGAGCTTGTCGCACTGTGCCATCGGGAGGAGGCCGATCCCGGCCCTGACCCGAGCTGGACGGAGCTGAAAGACGAGGATTTCCGGCCCCTTGCCTTGCGGCTGTCCGATGAAGCCGACGAGAGGCCGCTATGGGTGTTCGCCTATGGGTCGCTGATCTGGAAGCCGGAGTTCGAGTCGGTCGAGCAGCAACTCGCCACGGCCTTTGGCTGGCACCGCTCCTTCTGCCTCGACATGGTGCGTTGGCGCGGCAGCGCCGAGCAGCCGGGGCTGATGATGGCGCTCGAGCGGGGTGGACGGTGCAACGGCGTCATCTATCGCTTGCCGGAAGGCGAAAAACCGGCCCAGATCGAACGGCTGCTGCGGCGCGAGATCAGCGACCACGAAAGTATCGACACGGTCAGGTGGCTGCCGGTGCATACGGCACAAGGGTCGCTGCGCGCGCTTGGCTTCTGGGTTGGCGTGAAGGGCAAGGGGAACGTCGCTGAAGCAGCCGCTGGACAGGGTGGCGAGCGTGCTGGCCAGAGCTTGCGGGCACATCGGATCCGGCGCCGAATATCTCTACAACACGGTCAGTCATCTCGAAGCGTTCGGCATCCACGACCGCAATCTGTGGCGGTTGCAGGAACTGGTTGCGGACGAGGTCCGGGCTATCCATGGCCATGCTGTCGAGCCCAGCCATTCGCTCGCACTGCAAACGCCATAACATGAGTAAAAATATCATGTTTTATCCAGCCTTTTCAGGGCCTTGCGCCGAAAATTGACCAATTGATAAAAAAATAAAACGTGCTAGCCTTCCCCAAAACAAAACATGGGGAACTGACGATGCCAGAAGGCCAGTTCAAGGAAGGCATTGCCGGCGGCCGGCTCCAAGCCGACCAGTATGCGGACAATTTTTCCGACCTGCACCCGCCGCTCGATCACCACGAGGCGCTAGTCGAATCCGACCGCTGCTATTTCTGCTACGACGCGCCGTGCATGAATGCATGCCCGACCTCGATCGACATTCCGCTGTTCATCCGCCAGATATCGACCGGTAATCCTATCGGTTCGGCCAAGACGATCTTCGACCAGAACATTCTGGGCGGCATGTGCGCCCGCGTCTGCCCGACCGAGACGCTGTGCGAAGAGGTTTGCGTGCGCGAGGTGGCAGAAGGCAAGCCGGTCCAGATCGGCCGCCTGCAGCGCTATGCCACCGATGTCGCGATGAGCGAGAACAAGCAGTTTTACCAACGCGCCACTGCGACCGGCAAGACGGTTGCCGTGGTCGGGGCAGGGCCGGCAGGCCTCGCGGCCGCACACCGGCTCGCCCGCCATGGCCATGACGTGACCATCCTGGAAGCGCGGCCGAAGGCCGGCGGGCTCAACGAATACGGCATCGCCGCCTACAAGAGCGTCGACAATTTCGCCCAGGCCGAAGTCGACTATGTCACCGCCATCGGCGGCATCGACATCCAGAACGGCAAGGCGCTTAGCCGCGACTACCAGCTGTCCGACCTGATACGCAACTATGATGCGGTGTTTCTCGGCATGGGGCTTGGCGGCGTCAAGGCGCTGCGCGCCGATGGCGAGGATGCCGACGGAGTAACCAATGCGGTCGAGTTTATTGCCGAGCTGCGCCAGGCCAGTGATCTCGCCAGCCTGCCGGTCGGCCGGCGTGTCGTCGTCATCGGCGGCGGCATGACGGCGATCGACGCGGCGGTGCAGTCGAAGCTGCTCGGCGCCGAGGAAGTGACGATCTGCTACCGGCGCGGCCACGAGCAGATGAACGCCTCCGGGTTCGAACAGGATCTGGCCGCCGCCAACGGCGTCACCATCCGCCACTGGCTGCAGCCGAAGCGGGTGATTGCCGAAGGCGGCAAGGTATCGGCCATCGAACTCGAATACACCGCCATGAACGGCGAACAGCTTGCAGGCACCGGCGAGAGGCTGACACTGGTCGCAGACCAGGTGTTCAAGGCGATCGGCCAGAGTTTCGTGCCGGCCGCGCTTAACGGCAGCGGTGCCGAGATCGAGCTCGAAGCCGGACGCATCAAGGTCGATGCGGAAGGCCGCACCTCGCTCGCGAAGGTCTGGGCCGGAGGCGACTGCATCTTCGGCGGCGACGACCTCACCGTTTCGGCCGTGGCGCAAGGCCGCGACGCGGCGGAGAGCATCCACAGGAGCCTCGCTCAGGGATAGGATCATGGCCACGGTGGACCCGGGCATCGCCCGTCACTATGACATATCGGGCCTGGAGGAGCGGATCATTGCCGCGCTCGCCGATAGCGGCGTGGACGTTGCCAATCTGCGTGCAAGCGACCTTGAAGCGGTCGACGAATTTCACATTGGCGGCGTGGCCGCGACCATGGCACTCGTCGGGCAGATGGGTCTGAAGCCGGGGACAATGCTTCTCGACATCGGGTCTGGTGTCGGCGGGCCGGCCCGCTTTGTCGCCAACAATGTTGGCGCCGATGTTACCGGCATCGACCTCACGCAAAGCTATGTCGATATCGCGGTTAGCCTGTCCGAGCGAACCGGGATGGCGGGCAAGACGCGGTTCGTGCAAGGCAGTGCGCTGGACATGCCATTTGCGGATGCCAGCTTCGATGCGGCGGTCATCCTGCATGTCGGCATGAACCTCCCTGACAAACCGGGACTGATGAGCGAGGCTGCTCGCGTGCTGCGGCCGGGCGGCGTTTTCGCCGTCTATGATGTGATGCGGCTGAAGGACGGCGTGCTGACCTATCCGCTGCCATGGGCGTCTGATGAAACCATGTCCTTCGTTGCCACCCCGGACGACTATCGCTCGGCGGCCGTCGCCGCCGGGTTCTCCGTGATCGCCGAGCGGCCGCGCGGCGCCTTTGCCATCGAGTTCTTTGCCACGATGCGTGCGCGCCTGGCAGCCGCGCAAGCAGAAGGCAGCAAGCCGCCGCCCGGCGTTGGCCTCGTCATGGGCGACGACGCCCGCACCAAGATCGCCAATCTCACCGCCGCACTTGAAGGCGGCATTCTTGCACCCGTCGAACTGCTCCTTCGTCTCGGTTGAAAGGGACCTGTCATGGCAGACATCCGCAATAATTTCGTCGGCATCAAATCGCCCAATCCGTTCTGGCTGGCCTCGGCGCCGCCGACCGACAAAGCCTACAACGTCATCCGTGCCTTCAAGGCCGGCTGGGGCGGCGTTGTCTGGAAGACGCTTGGCGAGGAAGGCCCGCCGGTGGTCAACGTCAACGGCCCGCGCTACGGCGCGATCTGGGGCGCCGACCGACGATTGCTCGGTCTCAACAACATCGAGTTGATCACCGACCGCGACCTACAGGTCAATCTGCGCGAGATCAAGCAGGTCAAGAAGGACTGGCCCGACCGCGCCATTGTCGTCTCGCTGATGGTGCCTTGCGTCGAGGATAGCTGGAAGGCGATCCTGCCAGTGGTCGAGGAGACGGAAGCTGATGGCATCGAGCTCAATTTCGGCTGTCCGCACGGCATGTCGGAACGCGGCATGGGTGCCGCCGTCGGCCAGGTGCCGGAATACATCGAAATGGTGGTGCGCTGGTGCAAGGCCAACACCCGCATGCCGGTCATCACCAAGCTGACGCCCAACATCACCGACGTGCGCAAGCCCGCGCGCGCCGCGCTTGCCGGCGGCACCGACGCGGTGTCCCTGATCAACACCATCAATTCGATCACCGGCGTCGACCTCGACAGTTTCGCGCCGCAGCCGACCATCGACGGCAAGGGTTCGCATGGCGGCTATTGCGGCCCGGCGGTGAAGCCCATCGCCATGAACATGGTGGCCGAGATCGCGCGCGATCCCGAAACCCACGGCTTGCCGATCTCCGGCATCGGCGGCATCACCACCTGGCGCGACGCGGCCGAATTCATGGCGCTCGGCGCCGGCAATGTGCAGGTCTGCACGGCGGCGATGACCTATGGCTTCAAGATCGTGCAGGAGATGATCGCCGGTCTCGAAAACTGGATGGACGAGAAGGGGCATGCCTCGCTCGACGACATTGTCGGCCGCGCCACGCCCAACGTCACCGACTGGCAGTACCTCAACCTCAACTTTGTCGCCAAGGCCCGTATCGACCAGGACGCCTGCATCAAATGCGGCCGCTGCCACATCGCCTGCGAGGACACGTCGCACCAGGCGATTACCAGCATGGTCGATGGCAAGAGGCATTTCGAGGTGATCGAGGCCGAGTGCGTCGGATGTAATCTATGCGTCAATGTCTGCCCGGTCGAAAATTGCATCACCATGGAGCCGCTGGCGGCAGGCGCAATGGATCAGCGCACCGGCAAGCCGGTGTCGCCGATCTATGCCAACTGGACGACGCACCCGAACAACCCGATGGCCAAGGTGGCGGCGGAGTAGGGGCAGCCATTCGTCGAAAAAGCGGCGTCTTCGGGCGCCGTTTTTCATTTTTTCTATTGAAGATATAAATTATCCACGATAACAGTTATCCATGAATGGAGATCGACACAATGAAGCTGGGCGAGGGCGTTGAAGCAGCCATCCACTGCGCCGCCATGCTGGCCGGCGTTGAGGGCGAAGCGACGATGCCGGGCGCTGCACTGGCGGAGGCCTTTGGCTTGTCGCCGAGCTACCTCCTGAAACATCTCAACATGCTGAGCGCTGCGCGCATCCTGGAATCATTGCCGGGACCGGCCGGCGGCTACCGGCTGGCGCGGCCAGCCGCGCGCATAACGCTGCTCGATATCGTGCTGGCGGTCGAAGGGCGCGAACCGGCCTTCCGTTGCGGCGAAATCCGCCGCAACGGTCCGACCAGGCTAGATGCCTCGGCTTATGTCAAACCCTGCGGCATCAATATCGCGATGCTGAAGGCCGAGAAGGCCTACCGCGCCGCACTCGCCGAGGCAAAGCTGTCCGACATCGTGGCGGAATACGTGACCGATGCCGATCCGCGTTCGGTCGCTGCCGGCTGCGCCTTCGTGGCGCGCCACCTGCGGCCGCAGAAATCCAGTTCAACCAAGCAAGCGTAAAGGACATCAAGATGAAACAGAGGCTGCAATTTTTCGCCAAGGCGCCGGAGGTCATGAAGGCGGTGTCGGCGCTCAACAAGGCGGTCGACGAATGCGGGCTCGAGGTGAGCCTGCTGCACCTGATCAAATTGCGGGCATCGCAGATCAATAGCTGCTCGTTCTGCGTCGAGATGCATAGCCGCGAGGCCAGACGCGACGGCGAGACCGAGCAACGGCTTTATCTGGTTTCGGCCTGGAAGGAATCGCCGCTGTTTTCCGAGCGTGAGCGCGCCGCCTTCGCCTGGACCGAGGCCGTTACCCTGATCGCTGACAATGGCGTGTCGGACGAACTCTATGCAAAGACGCTCGAGCATTTCTCGGAGGAGGAACTGGTCAAGCTGTCCGTCGCGCTCGGCATGATCAACACCTGGAACCGGCTCTGCATCCCGTTCCAGGCCATTCACCCGATGCCGGCGGCCAAGGCTGCCTGATTGTCCACTTTTTGTTTGGAGCGCCGTCGTGGAGGCGGCGCTCCAATATAGTTTGCGGCGGCCTTGAGGGCCGCTGCCATTGCCCGGGTGGGCGGTTCCATGGTGACTGCGGCCCGACGGCATCGATCTTAAATCGGAACCAACCGGCCGTTGACGCATTTCGCACCTGTATGCCGAGCATGCCGGGACGAAGTATGAAAATTGCCCATGTCGCGCCGCTTTATGAATCGGTGCCGCCCAGACTTTATGGTGGCACCGAACGCATCGTCTCGTATCTGACCGAAGCGCTGGTCGACCTGGGCCATGAGGTGACGCTGTTCGCCAGTGGCGACAGCCAGACCTGCGCGAAGCTGGTCGCCGGGCGGGAATGCGCGCTTCGGCTCGATCCGCGCCCGCTGAAATCCGAGATCGCGGCCCATCTTTCGATGCTTGCCGAGGTGCGGAAACGGGCACGGGAGTTCGACGTCATCCACTTCCACCTCAGCCACTTCCTGCACTTTTCCTTCTTCGAGGACATGGCGGAGCGGACGGTGACGACGCCGCATGGCAGGCTGGATTATGTCGACCTGGCGCCGGCCTATGAGCGGTTCCCGCGCTTTCCGATGATTTCCATTTCGCACAGCCAGAAGGCGGGCCTTGCCAGGGCCAACTGGTTGGCGACGATCCACCACGGGCTGCCGACCAGTATCTACGAGCCGATTTTCGAGACGAAGGCGCAAGAACCCTATCTTGCCTTCCTCGGCCGGTTTTCACGCGACAAGCGCCCGGATCGTGCCATCGAGATCGCCTTGCGCTCGGGGCTCAAGCTGAAGCTGGCGGCAAAGATCGGCGACGACGACCGAGCCTATTTCCACGAGGTGGTCGAACCTTTGATCGACGGCGATCGTATCGACTATGTCGGCGAGATCGAGGAGGACAAGAAGGCGGAATTTCTCGGCAACGCGGCCGGCCTGCTGTTTCCGATCGACTGGCCGGAGCCGTTCGGCTTGGCCCCCATCGAGGCAATGGCCTGCGGCACGCCGGTGATCGCCTGGAATTGCGGTGCGCTGCCCGAGATCATCGACCAGGGCGTCACCGGCTTTATCGCGGATTCGATGGATGGCGCCGTCGCCGCTGTGCCGGACTTGCTGCAGCTCGACAGGCGAAAGGTGAGAGCCGTTTTCGAAAAGCGGTTTTCCGCCAGAAGAATGGCCGGCGATTACCTGGCCGCCTATGCGCGGCTGATCGGTGCCCCGGCCGAAGCGAGGGCGTCGTGAGCAGCGACGTGCTCGAGCGGCGGGAACGAAACGACAGGGACCTGTGACGAATGACCCAACTCGATGAGCGCCAGCTCGATCCCGCCGTCGCGCTTGCCTCGCTCGACGCGACCGCGCCTCGTGAGCCGCACCGGCTGTTCGCGCTCAAGCAGGGCGACTGCTTTGCGGTTGCCGATGCCTATGGCGACATACGCGGCGCCGGCGACGGTTTCTTCCGCGACGACACACGGGTGCTCTCCGAATTCCGGCTGACCGTCGGCGGCAGGCAGACATCGTTGCTTGGCGCCTCGCTCAGCCAGGACAATGTCTTGTTCACCACCAACCTGACCAATCTGCCGATGCTCAGCGCCAGCGGTCGCGACATTCCGCAGGGCGCAATTCACGTCGAACGCGTCCGGCTGCTCTGGCAGGACAGACTGTTCGAACGCATCACCCTTTCCAACTACAGTCGGGAGACCTCGACGATCGGCGTTTCCCTGCATTTTGCCGCCGATTTCCGTGACATGTTCGAAGTGCGCGGCTCGACACGGCTGCGGCGCGGTATGACGCATGTGGCCGAGATGGATGCGACATCCGTCCTGCTGCGCTACGACGGCTTGGACGGGTTGGCGCGCGCATCGGCGATATCATTCTCGCAGGCGCCCGATCAACTGACAGCCGACCGCGCCGATTTCCTGCTCGCCGTCGCCAAGCGCAGCAGCAAGGTGCTCTATGTCGAGGTCGGTTCCGAGGTGGCGGATGCGCCCGATCGCGACCGTTTCCGCGCCGCCGCCGCCCGGGCCCGCTTTGGCATGCGGGCCAAGCGCCGCCATGGCGCGACGGTGCACAGTTCCGGTCGCGTCTTCAACGACTGGGTCGAGCGCGCCCGCGCCGATGTCGCGCTGCTGACCACCGAGCTTGCGACCGGACCTTATCCCTATGCCGGCATCCCCTGGTTTTCGACGGCGTTCGGCCGTGACGGCGTCATCTCGGCGCTGCAGATGCTCTGGCTAAATCCCGGCCTGGCGCGTGGCGTGCTGGCCTTCCTGGCCCAGCATCAGGCGACGGAGACGTCACCGTTCAGCGATTCGCAGCCGGGCAAGATCATGCACGAGACCCGCAAGGGCGAGATGGCGGCGCTGCGGGAGCTTCCATTCGGCCGCTACTATGGCGGCGTCGATACGACGCCGCTCTATATCCATCTCGCCTGTGCCTATGCAGATCGTACCGGCGACATGGCGTTCATCGACAGCCTGTGGCCGTCGCTGTGCGCGGCGGCCGAATGGACGGAGGAGGCGGGCCGCGAGACCGGATTCGTGACCTACCAGCGGGCTGCCGAGTCCGGCCTCGCCAACCAGGGCTGGAAGGACAGCTTCGATTCCGTCTTTCATGCCGATGGCCGTATCCCCAAGGGTCCGATCGCGCTGGTCGAGGTGCAAGGCTATGTCTTTGCCGCCTTCCGGGGGCTGGCGGCGCTTGCCCGTCGCCGTGGCGAGGACGAGAGAGCCGACCACTGGGACGGTCTCGCCGAGGCCATGCGAGCCGCGGTGGAACGCGATTTCTGGCTCGACGACCTCGGCTTCTATGCCCTTGCGATCGACGGTGCCGGCGAGGCCTGCAAGGTGCGAACCTCGAATGCGGGCCATCTCCTCCTTGTCGGGCTTCCCGAGCCGGCGCGGGCGCAAATGGTCGCCGATCAGCTGCTTTCCGCCTCCTTCCATTCCGGCTGGGGGCTGAGGACGCTTGCCGACGATGCCGTGTTCTTCAACCCGATGTCGTACCACAATGGCTCGATCTGGCCGCATGACACCGCCATGTGCGGCGCCGGCCTGGCGCGCTATGGCGAGCGCGACAGCGTGGTGCGCCTGATGAGCGGCACGTTCGAATCCGCTGTCCATTTCAACATGCGGCTGCCCGAACTGTTCTGCGGTTTTACCCGCGCACCGGGCGAAGCACCGATCGCCTATCCCGTCGCTTGCCTACCGCAAGCGTGGTCGGCGGGGTCCGCTTTCATGCTGATGCAGGCCTGCCTCGGCCTGGAAATCGATGGCTGGGACGGCGAAATCCGCGTCACCCGTCCGAGGCTGCCGATCGGCATCGACACACTCACGCTTCGGCATCTGGGCGTCGGCGAAAGGGTGGTCGATCTCACGTTCCAGCGTGTCGGCGACCGGGTCGTCGCCTTCCTCGCCGACCGGCATGAAGGCCTTGTGCCGCTCATCGTCAGAACATGATCCGATCCAGATTGGCTGGAACCGATCGCTGCCTTGTGCGTTGCACAATACAGGTCCGGGCGCCGACCAGGTTGCCGGCGGACAGTTTCGAGTCGGAAACACGAACAAAAAGGCCGCCGAACGGCCTGAGGTGAGTTGGCATTCCAATGACAGATTATGGTGCGGACCTGCTCTGGGTTCTGATCCTCGCGAGCCTTTGTCTTTCCGCTCTTGCCGTTTTCTTCTCCATATCGCGGCAACGCCGCAGCCACCCTCCAACGGTTGCACATCCAGCCGGCGAGGACGTGGCCGCGGAAGCGGCGCGCAAGGTGATACGGGAGTTCGAAAAGAACGGCCAATCAGCCGATGCCGCCCTGGTGACGTGGTCGCCCGAGACATTGCGTAAGATCCTGGCCGACGATCTGCCCGATGCGCAGGTCATCGTGGTCTCCAACCGCGAACCGTACATCCACAACGTCAGAGGCAATGGCGTGGAACTGCTCGTGCCGGCCAGCGGGCTGGTTTCGGCGCTGGAGCCGATCACCCGCGCCTGCGCTGGCACCTGGATAGCCTATGGCGGCGGCACCGCAGACCGTCTCATGGTCGACGAGGACGACCGGGTCCAGGTGCCGCCCGGCAATCCGTCCTACACGCTGCGCCGGGTCTGGCTGACGGAGGAGGAGCATCAGGGCTACTATCTCGGCTTTGCCAATGAGGGCCTGTGGCCGCTTTGCCATATCGCCTTCACCCGGCCGATCTTTCGCGCCTCGGACTGGGAGGCCTATGAAGCCGTAAACCGGAAGTTCGCCGATACGGTGGTGGCCGAAGCACGCAACGAGCGACCGATCGTGCTGGTCCAGGACTACCACTTCGCGCTGCTGCCGCGGATGATCCGCGAGCGTCTGCCCGAGGCAATCGTCATCACCTTCTGGCACATCCCGTGGCCGAACTCGGAAGTCTACAGCATCTGTCCATGGCGTGAGCGGATCCTCGAAGGACTACTCGGCAGCTCGATCATCGGTTTCCACACCCAGTTCCATGCCAACAATTTCACCGAGAGTGTCGATCGCTTCCTGGAAAGCCGCATCGAGCGGGCGGATGCGGCCATCTCCTATGGCGGGCAGACGACGCTGGTGCACGCCTATCCCATCTCGATAGAGTGGCCGGCGGACCTTCTGGCAAGATTGCCTGATGTCGATGACTGCCGCGCCCGCCTGCGTGCCAGGTTCGGATTGAAAGCGGATGTGAAGCTGGGCGTCGGCGTCGAACGTCTCGACTACACCAAGGGCATCCTGGATCGCTTTCAAGCGCTGGACGAATTGTTCAAGCGATCCCCGGAATGGATCGGAAAACTGGTCTTTCTGCAGATCGCGGCACCCAGCCGCGGCACGCTCCCGGTCTACAAGCAGCTCCACGACGAATGCCACCGTTATGCCGAAGAGCTGAACGAGCGCTATGGCAGCGACGGCTACAGGCCGGTGATCATGGTGGCCGAACATCACACGCAGGAGCAGGTTTATGAGATCTATCGTGCCGCCGACATCTGCATGGTCACCAGCCTGCATGACGGCATGAACCTGGTCGCAAAGGAATTCGTTGCGGCGCGCAACGACGAACAGGGCGTCTTGATGCTCAGCACATTCGCCGGAGCCTCGCGCGAATTGCTGGAGGCACTGATCGTCAACCCCTACGATGCCGCCATGATGAGCGAGGCGCTGCTGCAGGCGCTGACGATGACGCCGGATGAGCAGCGCGAGCGCATGCGGCCGATGCGGCAGATGGTCCACGATAACAACGTTTATCGCTGGGCCGGCAGCATGCTTCTGGACGCGGCGCGCTTGCGCAAGCGCGGTGACGTCGATCGGGCAACCGGCACTGGCGACCGACAGCCTCCGAGCGCCGACAATGTCGTTTCCATGTTCGAGCGCAAACGGCTGGCAATGTCATGAGCGAGACTCTGCGAAAGCCACAGACTTTGCTGGCCGGCGAATGGGCGCTGTTCCTCGACATCGACGGCACCCTGCTGGAACATGCGGAACACCCGGACGCCGTCTCGGTCAGCGCCGAGCTTCGCTCTTTGCTGCAAGGCCTGGATCACAAGTTAAACGGGGCATTGGCTGTTATCACGGGCCGCTCGGTTGCGGCCGTGGATCAGCTTTTTCAGCCTTTGAAGCTGCGCGCGGCCGGGCTTTATGGCCTGGAACACAGGCTCCTGCCGGATGACCAAGTCGAAGTCGCTGGAGAGCCGGCGGATATTGCGGCCCTTGCCGACGAGATTGAGGCCGAGCTCGGTCGTGGGCAAGCCTATATCGAACGCAAGGGCCGGGTGCTGGCCATCCACACGCGCGCTGCCCCGCATTTGCTTCCGCGCGCGACGCAGCTTGTCGAGCAGGCGCTGGCCAGCCTGCCCGAGGGCTACCGGGTGGTTGCCGGCAATGCCGGCGTGGAACTGTTGCCGCTCGAGGCAGCCAAGGGTGCCGCGATCCGGCGGTTCATGGGCATAGCGCCCTTCACAGGCCGCCGCCCGGTCTTCCTGGGCGACGACACGCCAGACGAAAACGGCTTCGAAGCCGTCAACGATGCCGGCGGCATATCGATACGGGTCAAACCACCCGCGCATACCGCCGCACGGTACGGCCTTGACGGCGTTGCAGAAACGCTCGCCTGGCTGAGGGGTCAACTTTAGATCCAGCCGAGGGGCGCAACCGGGGCTTGGGGCGATGTGGATCAAGCCGCAAATCGCAGGCCGCCGTCGCAGGTCAGCACCTGACCGGTCATGAAGCCGTTGGAGACGAGAAAGGCAATTGCGTCGGCGACGTCGTCGGCGCGGCCGATGCGGCCGACCGGGGTCTTGCCGGCATATTCGGCAAAGAGCGCCTGCCGCTGCTCCTCGGCCAGAAAATCCCACCACGGCGTGTCGATGACGCCAGGCGCCACGACATTGACGCGCAGCGGCCTCAGCTCCACGGCCAGGATCGGCACGACGGTCAAAAGCATGCCGTTGATGGCGGCGATCCCGGCGACGCCCGGCGTCGCGAGCTGAGCCGATACTGCCGATGTGAAGGTGGCCGATCCGCTCTTGTTCAGCGTAGGCAAGGCGGCCTGCAGGCATGACAGTTGCGGGCGGACTTTCTCGTCGACGCCGCTGCCAATGTCGGTCAGGTCAAGCGTCTGGAAGGGGCCAAGGCCCTTGCCGCCGCTTGCCGCCAGGACTAGGTGGTCGAAGGGGCCGAGGCGTTCGAAGAACTGGCTGACTTCGTCCGGCTTCGAGGCATCGAACGCAGCCTTCTCGACGGCCCCGCCGAGGCTCTTCCACGCGCCGTTGAGCCTATCCTGGTTGCGCCCTGTGATGGTCACCTTCATGCCGGGGCCTACCAGCTTGCGCGCCGTCGCCAGGCCGATGCCGGACGAGCCGCCGATGACGACGGTGTGCTGGATTGTCGTGGTCATGAATGCTGTTCCTTCGATGTTGGGGAGGCGAGGCCGACGAGGTCGAGGCTCAAGGCTCGCAACTGTTGTCTTGCCTTGGCGTCGTAGGCCTTGGCGTCGGCGCGGGATTCCCGCAGGCCGTCGAAATAGAGGCCGCTCAGTCCTTCCAGCGCCGATGAAGTCGCAAGATTGAGGATAGCGTCGGCACCGGTTTCGACCGAAATCCATGGGGTGACGCCTGCCTGGCGGACCATGGTGGTGTCCATGTAGCTGGCCGGATGCAGCGCGTTGACGGTAACGCCTGTCCCTTTCAGCTCCTGCGCAAGGCCGACGGTGAACAGGATCTGCGCCAGCTTGCTCTGGCAATAGGCGCGCACGCCGTCGTAGCTGCGGGTCAGCATGACATCGCCGAAGTCGATCGCCTGCTGCCCGGCCGAGGCAACATTGACGATGCGCGCCGGCGCGCTCGCCTTGAGCAATGGCAGAAGTTCCGATGTCAGCAGGAAACCGGCGAGATAGTTGACGGCAAAGCGCAGTTCGTAGCCGTCGGCGCTGACCTGCCTTTTGGCACCTTGGCCTGCGGTGCCGATGCCGGCATTGTTGATGAGGATGTCGAGCCGGTCCGTCCTGGCGCGCACGGCTTCGGCGAGGCCGCGCACCTCCGCCAGCGAGGAGAGGTCGGCGACCAGCAACTCGGCCTTGCCGCCGGCGGCTTCGATGTCGGCGACGGTCGCCTTACCGCGCGTCGCATCGCGGCCATGCACCAGCACACGCGCGCCGCCAGCGCCAAGCCTTTGCGCCACCACGCGGCCGACGCCGTCGGTCGACCCGGTGACGAGGATTGTCTTGCCTTTGAGTTCCATGTCCAGAGCCTCCATTCTGTTGCTCTGAACGGAAGATGGGACAGCCGGCGCGCGTCAAACAGTTCAAACTTTATCCTGGTATCAATACTGCTATAATAGCATGATGGAAACCCAACCCCACTCCGCCACCACGCACTCCGCCGAAGACAGCCGCCGGCGCGAGCTGGGCGCTTTCCTGCGCTCGCGCCGCGAAAGGCTGACGCCATCGGCCACCGGCATTGCCACCGGTCTCAGGCGGCGCACGCCCGGGCTGCGGCGCGAGGAGGTGGCGATGATCGCCGGCGTCGGCACCACCTGGTACACATGGCTGGAGCAGGGGCGGGAGGTCAGGCCCTCGGTCGAGGTGCTGACGGCGCTTGCCGAGGCGCTGCGCCTCGACGCCGCCGAAAAACAGCATCTGTTCATCCTCGCCGGCCGCCAGCAACCGGAGCGTCGCTCCGTGGCGCCGGAAAAGGTCGACGGCCCTTTGCTGCACATGCTGCAAAGCCTGGTGCTGCAGCCGGCCTATGTCGTCGGTCGGCGCTGGGACGTGCTGGCCTGGAACCCGGCGGCGGTGGCGGTGTTCGGCGACTATGGTCTGCTGGATGGGGATGCCCGCAACATCGTCCACATGGTCTTCACCAATCCGCACCACCGGCGGCTGCTCGTCGACTGGGAGCAACTGGCGCGCATCGTGCTGGCCTCGTTCCGGGCCGCAAGCGCCAGATATGTCGGCGATCCGGATTTCGAGCGGCTGATCGAGTTGATGACGCGCTCGAGCCCGGAATTTCGCGCCTGGTGGCCACAGCGCGACGTCGCGCACCGATTGTCGGGTGTGAAGCATGTCAGGCACCCGAGCGCGGGCGCCATGACGTTCGAGCATATGAGCCTGTCGGTCGGCGAGGGCTCCGACATGAAGCTGATCGTCTACACGCCGCTTGCCGAGCAGAACTCGATCGCAAAGCTGCAGACATTGCTGGATGCGCTGCCGGCCGAACGGCGCAGCGCCTGATAAGCGCCGAAAGTTAGTTTTTCGGCTTCAGCCCGTCGAGGAACAATTGCTCCAGAAAACGGGCGGCATCCTCGAAACGGCCATCGCCGCCGCGGTCGGGGCCGAGCACGGCTCGGACCTGGACGTCGAAATCGGCATAGTGCTGCGTCGTTGCCCAGATCGAGAAGATCAGATGCCAGGGGTCGGTCCTGGCGATCTTGCCGGCGCGCATCCAGCTCTTGATGACGGCGGCCTTTTCATCGACCAGCGTTTTCAGTTCACCCGCCAGCAGCGGCATGATGCGCGGCGCCCCTTGCAGGATCTCGTTGGCGAACAGCCGGCTCTCGCGCGGAAAATCGCGTGCCATTTCGAGCTTGCGCCTGATGTAGTTACGCAATTCGGTCATGGGATCGCCGATGTCGTCCAGCTCGCGCAGCGGTGCCAGCCAAGTATCGAGCAGGCGCTGCATCAGCGTCTCGTGGATGTCCTCCTTGCGGCGGAAATAATAAAGCAGGTTCGGCTTCGACATGCCGGCGGCTTCGGCGATCTGGTCGATGGTCGAGCCGCGAAAGCCGTTGGTGGAGAAAACCTCGAGCGCCGCCTCCAGGATGAGTTCGCGCTTTTCCTGCTGGATGCGGGTGCGGCGAGGGGCGTTCGTGCTGGTGGTCACCGTTGCCAGCCCTCGCTTTGCCAAACCTCGCGTTCAAGGTCATCTGGACCAATTCTCTGGACCAGTTTTTCCTTGGCCTGTGGAACGCACTTCAGGTGCCGCATTTCCGCTAGTAATCCCTTGACCGCCGACAGGGCGGTGCTAACGTTTGTCCAATCGGTCAAAAATTTGCGTAGCACGAAATCGCAACGAAGACCAAGCGTTGGGCGCACCGAAACAAGTTACAAGGGGAAGTCTTGGTCATGTCCAACCGGCTGAAAGTCACGCCGAACGATCTCAGTGCATTCTGGATGCCGTTCACGGCAAACCGGCAGTTCAAGCAGGCGCCGCGCATGATGGTGTCCGCCAAGGACATGCATTACACCACCAGCGATGGCCGCAAGGTGCTGGACGGCACCGCGGGTCTGTGGTGCGTCAATGCCGGCCACTGCCGGCCGAAGATCACCGAGGCCATTCAGCATCAGGCCGCCGAGCTTGACTACGCGCCGGCCTTCCAGATGGGCCATCCGATCGTCTTCGAACTGGCCAACCGCTTGGTAGACCTCGCGCCCAAGGGCATGGACCATGTCTTCTTCACCAATTCCGGCTCGGAATCGGTCGAAACGGCGCTCAAGGTGGCGATCGCCTATCACCGCGCCAAGGGCGAGGGCTCGCGCACCCGTCTGATCGGCCGCGAGCGCGGCTATCACGGCGTCAATTTCGGCGGCATCTCGGTCGGCGGCATCGTCTCCAATCGCAAGATGTTCGGCACGCTGCTCGGCGGCGTCGACCACATGGCGCACACGCATCTGCCCGAGAAGAACGCCTTCACCAAAGGTGTGCCGGAGCATGGCGCGGAACTGGCCAACGAGCTGGAGCGCATCGTCGCCCTGCATGATGCCTCGACCATCGCCGCCGTCATTGTCGAGCCGGTCGCCGGTTCCACCGGTGTGATCCTGCCGCCCAAGGGCTATCTGCAGAAGCTGCGCGAAATCTGCACCAAGCACGGCATCCTTTTGATCTTCGACGAGGTCATCACCGGCTTCGGTCGTCTCGGCACGCCGTTCGCCGCCGACTATTTCGGCGTCACGCCCGACATCATGACCACCGCCAAGGGCGTCTCCAACGGCGTCATCCCGATGGGCGCGGTGTTCGTGAAGAAGGAAATCCACGACGCCTTCATGACCGGCCCCGAGCACATGATCGAGTTCTTCCACGGCTACACCTATTCGGGCAATCCGATCGCCTGCGCGGCGGCCTTGGGCACGCTTGATACCTACAAGGAAGAGGGCCTGCTCACCCGTGGCGAGGAACTGGCGCCCTATTGGGAAGACGCACTGCATTCGCTGAAGGGCGAGCCGAACGTCATCGATATCAGAAACATCGGCCTGATCGGCGCGATCGAGCTGGCGCCGATCGCCGGCCAGCCGACCAAGCGGGCCTTCTCGGCCTTCGTCAAGGCGTTCGAGCGCGGCGCGCTGATCCGCACCACCGGCGACATCATCGCGCTGTCGCCGCCGCTGATCATCACCAAGGGCCAGATCAACGAATTGATCGACCACGTGCGGGATGTTCTGCGCTCGATAGACTAATCTGCCTATACCTGGACGGGTGGCGACGGGAACCGCCGCCCGCCCAGGACACGAAATGAGAGGACTTGGAATGGCCGCACCCGGCGAGAATCTGCGAATCAATTCAGACCGTTTGTGGGATTCGATAATGGAGATGGCGAAGATCGGCCCCGGTATTGCCGGCGGCAACAATCGCCAGACCGTGACCGACGAAGATGGCGAGGGCCGGCATCTGTTCAAGCGCTGGTGCGATGCGGCCGGGCTCGACATGGGCGTCGACGAGATGGGCACGATGTTTGCCCGCCGCGAAGGCGCCGATCCCAGCCTGCCGCCGGTCTATGTCGGCAGCCATCTCGATACGCAGCCGACCGGCGGCAAGTATGACGGCGTGCTCGGCGTGCTGGGCGGGCTTGAGGTGGTGCGCTCGCTCAACGATCTCGGCATCAAGACCAAACATCCGATCGTCGTCACCAACTGGACGAATGAGGAAGGCGCACGCTTTGCCCCGGCAATGATGGCATCCGGCGTGTTTGCCGGTGTGCTCGACCAGGCCGACGTCTATGAGCATACAGACAAACAGGGCAAGAAATTCGGCGATGAGCTTGAACGCATCGGCTGGAAGGGCACCGAGAAGGTCGGCGACCGCAAGATCCATGCCTTCTTCGAACTCCATATCGAGCAGGGACCGATCCTTGAGGACGAGGGCATCGACATCGGTGTCGTCACCCACGGGCAAGGGCTGAAGTGGCTGCAGGTGACGCTGACCGGCAAGGAGGCGCATACCGGATCGACGCCAATGCCGAAGCGCCGCAATGCCGGACTCGGCATGGCGCGTGTGATCGAACTGGTGCACGAGATCGCCATGGACTACCAGCCCGACGCCGTCGGCGCGGTCGGCCACATGGAGGTGTTTCCCAACTCGCGCAACATCATCGCCGGCCGCACCGTCTTCACCATCGACATCCGCTCGCCCGAAAAGGAAGTGCTGGATGCGATGGACGGCCGCATCCGCGAAGGCATCGACACGATCTGCGAGGCGCTCGACATCCAGTACAAGATCGAGCAGGTCGGCGCTTTCGACCCGGTCACCTTCGACGCCGGCTGCGTCAAGGCGATCCGCGATGCCGCCGAACGCCTCGGCTATACGCACCGCAACATCGTCTCCGGCGCCGGCCACGATGCCTGCTGGATCAATCGCGTTGCGCCGACCGCGATGGTGATGTGCCCTTGCGTCGACGGGCTCAGCCACAACGAGGCCGAGGACGTCTCCAAGGAATGGGCGTCGGCTGGTGCCGACGTGCTGTTCCATGCCGTGGTGGAGACGGCGGAGATCGTCGGGTGAAGCCTCGGCGCAACCTGGACGAGGATCGAACGCTCAATGTGCTGTTGGGCTGGAAGGCGGATCAGCCGCCGTATCCAACATCTCTTGTTGAACTGGCCAGCATCGCCCTAGCGACGCCTCTGCGGGACCTTACCCGGGAGCAGGTAAGACTCCTGGTCAGCCAAGGATTCGGACTGGAATTTGTGGTTCCGAAAGCGATATCCATTCTGGCTGAAAATCCGCTGATCGGAGTGACGTTCTACGACGGCGATCTGCTTATGAGCTGCCTCAAGATTTCACAGGAGTTCTGGATGGAAAACCAAGGTCTGTGGATGGAGCTTGACGGGATTTTGCGGTCGCTTGATCAAACCATGTCAGACATCGGCAAGCACCGACCACAATTCGAGTCCGCCTGGGAGGTTTGGAACAGTCAAGACGCAATCAGGTCGAGTTCGAAGAACGTCTAGGCCTGCTAGCATGAACATACTGGGGAACAAGACATGACCAAAGTCATCAAGAACGGCACCATCGTCACTGCCGATCGCACCTGGAAGGCCGATGTGCTGGTCAAGCACGGCAAGATCGTCGCCATCGGTTCGGACCTGCATGGCGACCACGAATTCGATGCCACCGGCTGCTATGTCATGCCGGGCGGCATCGATCCGCATACCCATCTCGAAATGCCGTTCATGGGCACCTATTCGGCCGATGATTTCGAATCCGGCACACGCGCGGCGCTCGCCGGTGGCACCACGATGGTGGTCGATTTCTGCCTGCCGGCACCGCAGCAGTCGCTGCTGGAAGCCTTGCAGATGTGGGACAATAAGACCTCGAAGGCGTCCTGCGACTACTCCTTCCACATGGCGATCACCTGGTGGGGCAAGCAGGTGTTCGACGAGATGGCCACCGTCGTCGACAAGGGCATCACGTCGTTCAAGCATTTCATGGCCTACAAGGGCGCGCTGATGGTCGATGACGACGAGATGTATGCGTCGTTCCAGCGTTGCGCCGACCTTGGCGCGCTGCCGCTGGTGCATGCCGAGAATGGCGATGTGGTTGCAGCCCTGTCACAGAAGTTGCTTGCGGCCGGCAACAATGGCCCCGAGGGTCATGCCTATTCGCGGCCACCGGAAGTGGAAGGCGAGGCGACCAACCGCGCCATCATGATCGCCGATATGGCGGGCGTGCCGCTCTATGTCGTGCATGTCTCCTGCGAGCAGAGCCACGAGGCGATCCGCCGGGCGCGGCAGAAGGGCATGCGGGTGTTCGGCGAGCCGCTGATCCAGCACCTGACGCTCGACGAGAGCGAGTATTTCAACAAGGACTGGGACCATGCGGCGCGCCGCGTCATGAGCCCGCCTTTCCGCAACAAATTGCACCAGGATTCGCTGTGGGCCGGCCTGCAGGCGGGTTCGTTGCAGGTGGTGGCGACCGACCATTGCGCCTTTACGACGCAGCAGAAGCGCAACGGCGTCGGCGATTTCACCAAGATTCCGAACGGCACCGGCGGGCTAGAGGATCGCATGCCGGTGCTGTGGACCACCGGCGTCAACACCGGCCGGCTGACGATGAACGAGTTCGTCGCCGTGACCTCGACCAACATCGCCAAGATCCTCAACATGTACCCGAAGAAGGGCGCCATCGTCGAAGGCGCTGACGCCGACATCGTCGTCTGGGATCCGAAGCGCAAGAAGAAGATCTCGTCGAAGAAGCAGCAATCTGTCATCGACTACAATGTCTTCGAAGGATTCGAGGTGACCGGCCTGCCGCGCTTCGTGTTCTCGCGCGGCGAATTGTCGATCCAGGAGACCGAGGTCAAGGCCAAGCCGGGGCACGGCGAGTTCGTGGCCCGCGAGCCGAACGCGGCGGTCAACCGGGCGCTGTCGACGTGGAAGGAAATTTCAGCGCCGCGCAAGGTCGAACGCACCGGCATCCCGGCGACCGGGGTTTGAGCTTGGCGCGCTCGGCCGCGCCCATCTCGTTGGTCCTGGCGGCAGTTGTCGCTGGCCCGGCAGCAGCGAGCGGCGTGCTGGCCGGCTCCTGGGGCAATGATGTTGGCTGCGCCGGCGTCAAGGCCGGCTATCAGGACAGCGATGCCTATATCGTGCTGACCGCCGAGGGCATCGAGACCTATGGCAGCGGCTGCCGGTTCGCGCAGCGGCTGACGTCGGTGCTGGGCGCCCAATCGCTGACTTCGACCTGTTCCGCCGAGGGCGAGGCGGGGACGACGATCGAAACCGTCGTGGTCACCAACAAGGGGGAGGATGGTTTCTTCGTCACCATTCCTGGCCTCGAGGAAATGGGGCCGCTGCAATCATGTTCGTGACGTTGGGCCTTGGGGGATGAGCATGCGTGGTTTTCGCCTGTCAGTTGCGATCGTTCTCGTGCTGGCTGCCGGTCAAGCTTCGGCGGCAGGCATCGATCTGTCCAAGCCCTACGGCAACAAGTCCGGCTGCATCAACAAGAACGGCCAGGAAGTCTATGCCGAGGACATGCTGCTGCTGACGGACACGGATCTGGTCACCGTGGCCAGCGCCTGCACCTTCACCGACAAGCAGGCGAAATCAGACGGTTCGCTGACCATCAAGGCGCAATGCGAGGCGGAAGGCGAGGATGGGCAGTCGCCGACAGAGTTCACCGTCAAGCAAAGCCCCAAGAGCGCCAAGAAGCTGGTGATCACCGATGCGGACGGCAATGTCATGGGGGAAGTCTCCCGGTGCCGATGACGATCAAGTTCCCATCGGCTTCAAGCGACCAGCGCATCCAGTTCCGGCAGCAGGACGACGCTTTCCTGTTCGTTGGGATCGGTGCGGGCAATGACGGCGGAAGACGGGGTGCCGCTGAGATTGGCCGGCAGATGCGGCACGCCG
Source organism: Mesorhizobium waitakense (assembly GCF_056431085.1). NCBI lineage: Bacteria > Pseudomonadati > Pseudomonadota > Alphaproteobacteria > Hyphomicrobiales > Phyllobacteriaceae > Mesorhizobium > Mesorhizobium waitakense. The sequence continues at coordinate 113,263 of NZ_JBWKME010000051.1, forward strand.
GCCGGAATGTAGAAGAGGTCGCCGGCCTTGACGACGATATGATGCTCCAGCCGGTCGCCGTACCAGGTATGGACCTCGCCGGAGAGCACATAGATCGCCGTTTCATGGCTCTCGTGCATGTGCGCCTTAGCGCGGGCGCCGGGCGGCATGGTCAGCATATGCATACAGATGCCGGAGGAGCCGACGGTTTCAGCGGCGATGCCGGCGAAATAGGTCAATCCCTGCTTGCCTTCATAAGTGGTTTCAGGGCGGATAAGATGACAAGTGGGCGACATCGGGGAAACTCCGGGCGTCGATTGAGTGGGACAAAATTAGTGGGACTGCGGCCAATGGGACAGGGGCGAGTGGAAAACAACATCGCGATAAAAGCAATCGGATTCCGGTCGGCGCCGCAGTGGCGGGAACAGGCAGGCAGCAAGCGATGACGGGGATTTCGCCAGCCGTCGTCGCGGCAAGCCAACTCGGACTGACCTTCCAGACCAATGATGGACCGGTGCAGGCGCTGTCCAATGTCGACCTGACCATCGGCAAGGGTGAGTTCGTCTCCTTCATCGGGCCGTCGGGCTGCGGCAAGACCACCTTGCTGCGCGTCATCGCCGATCTGGAGAAGCCAACCTCGGGGACGATTTCGGTCAACGGCATGACGCCCGAACAGGCGCGTGAGAAACGCGCCTATGGCTATGTCTTCCAGGCCGCGGCGCTGTTTCCGTGGCGCACCATCGAGCGCAATGTCGGGCTGCCGCTGGAGATCATGGGCTTGTCCAAGGCGGAGCAGGCGGAGCGCATCAATCGCACACTCGACCTCGTCAACCTCTCAGGTTTCGAGAAGAAATATCCCTGGCAGCTTTCTGGCGGCATGCAGCAGCGCGCGTCAATCGCCCGGGCCCTGGCCTTCGACGCCGACCTTCTGTTGATGGACGAGCCATTCGGCGCGCTGGACGAGATCGTGCGCGACCACCTCAACAAGCAATTGCTGGAACTGTGGGGACGCACCAACAAAACCATCTGCTTCGTCACCCATTCCATTCCCGAAGCCGTGTATCTGTCGACACGCATCGTCGTCATGTCGCCACGTCCGGGCCGCGTTACTGATGTCATCGAATCGACGCTGCCGAAGGAGCGGCCGCTCCACATCCGCGAGACGCCGGAATTCCTGGCGATCGCAGCCCGCGTCCGGGATGGTCTGCGGGCAGGGCACAGCTATGAAGATTGAGTTGGTGCCCTAGATGGACAGCTTCCGCGACAAGCTCATCCCGGTGACCTCGATCCTCGCTGGCGTGGTCGTGCTCTGGTACGTTTTCGCCGTTATCCTCAACACGCCGTTCCAGCGCGATCTCGACCGGCGCGCCGGTGAAACCCCTGCCTTGAGCGAATTCATCGGCAAGACGCTGTCGCAGCCGAAGCCGACGCTGCCGGCGCCACATCAGGTGGCGGTCAATTTCTTCGAGAACACCTTTCTGCGCCCCGTCACGTCGAGCCGCAGCCTCGTCTACAATGCCTGGGTGACACTGTCGTCGACGCTGCTTGGCTTTGCTTTCGGCACGGGGCTCGGCATTATCATCGCCGTCGGCATCGTGCATGTGGCGACGCTAGACCGCAGCCTGATGCCGTGGATCATCGCCTCGCAGACCATTCCCATCCTGGCGGTGGCGCCGATGATCATCGTCGTGCTGGCGGCGGTCGGCATCACCGGGCTCATCCCGAAGGCGATGATCTCGACCTATCTGTCGTTCTTTCCGGTGACCGTGGGCATGGTGAAGGGCCTGCGCTCGCCGGAGATCATGCATCTCGACCTGATGCACACCTACAATGCCAGCGCCTCGCAGACCTTCTGGAAGTTGCGCGTGCCGGCCTCGGTGCCGTTCCTGTTCACATCGATGAAGGTGGCCGTGGCGGCGAGCCTGGTCGGTGCCATCGTCGGCGAACTGCCGACAGGTGCTGTCGCGGGGATCGGCGCCAAGCTTCTGGCCGGCGCCTATTACAGCCAGTCCATCGACATCTGGTCGGCGCTGGTCGCCGGTTCGGTGGTGGCCGCACTTCTGGTCATGGTGGTCGGCATTGCCGGGCGCATCGTCGACCGCGCCATGGGCGGGAGGCCGGCATGAACTGGCTGAAACCCTCGTGGCAAGCGGTGCTCGCCATCGCGCTGTGCCTGATCGCCGTGGCGCTCGGCGCGATGTCGAAGCCGGAAGCGGCAGCGCTTGCCGACCCGGCAGTCAGCTTCAACTACCCCTATCTCACAACGAAGGGCTTGATCTTCGGCCTGGCCGTGCTCGCGGCGCTGATCTCGATGACCAGGATTCCGCCCCTTGCAGAGGCGGTGGTGCTGTTTGTCGGCGCCCACCTCGTTGCCTGGCTGCTGATATCAGGCATTACAGGTTTCGAAGGTACGGCTCTGGCGCCGTACTTCCTGCTGCTCACGGCTGCCTGGCTGCTCGGCTGGCGCTGCGTCGCCGTCCTTTCGGGGCTTCGCCCGATGGCGAACTGGGCCCGGAGCGCGCTGCGCCTGATCATCCCTGCCATTTTCGGCGCCTGGATCCTGATCATCTGGGAAGCCGTGACGCGGGGCGCCGGCATTCCCTTCATCCTTTTGCCGCCGCCAAGCGCCATCGGCGCGCGCATCGCCAGCTCGCTGCCGGTGCTCGGCGCCGATGTCCGGCAGACGATCTTCAAGGCAGTGATCTTCGGTTATGTCGTGGGCAGCGGTGCAGGTTTCATCACCGCGATCCTCGCCGATCGCGTGCCGTTCCTGCGCCGCGGGCTCTTGCCGATCGGCAACATGGTCTCGGCGCTGCCGATCATCGGCGTCGCCCCGATCATGGTCATGTGGTTCGGCTTCGACTGGCAGTCCAAGGCGGCCGTCGTCATCATCATGACCTTCTTCCCGATGCTGGTGAACACGGTGGCTGGGCTCGCCGCGTCCGGCCATATGGAGCGCGACCTGATGCGCACCTACGCGTCGGGCTACTGGCAGACGCTGCTGAAGCTCCGGCTGCCGGCAGCGGCGCCCTTCATCTTCAACGCGCTGAAGATCAACTCGACGCTGGCGCTGATCGGCGCCATCGTTGCCGAGTTCTTCGGTACGCCTGTCGTCGGCATGGGCTTCCGCATCTCGACCGAGGTCGGGCGGATGAACATCGACATGGTCTGGGCCGAAATCGCAGTTGCAGCACTTGCGGGTTCGGTCTTTTATGGCGCGGTCGCTCTTGTCGAAAGAGCCGTCACGTTTTGGCATCCCTCTGTCCGTGGTGGATAGGGCGGTGGGTTTAAGGGTACTAACTTCAGAGGGTAAAAAGATGAAAAGACTGATTATTCCTGTTCTGGCCGGCGCGATGTCGCTAGCCGCGTTCCAGGCAATGGCCGCCGACAAGGTGACGTTGCAGCTGAAATGGGTCACGCAGGCCCAGTTTGCCGGCTACTATGTTGCCAAGGCCAAGGGTTTCTACGAGGCCGAAGGTCTCGACGTCGACATCAAGCCGGGCGGTCCCGACATTGCGCCCGAGCAGGTGATCGCCGGCGGTGGCGCCGACGTCATCGTCGACTGGATGGGCGGTGCGCTGGCCGCTCGTGAAAAGGGCGTGCCGCTGGTCAACATCGCCCAGCCGTTCAAGAAGGCCGGCATGGAGCTGGTTTGCCCGAAGGATGGCCCGATCAAGACCGAAGCCGACTTCAAGGGCCACACGCTCGGCGTCTGGTTCTTCGGCAATGAATATCCGTTCTACGCCTGGATGAACAAGCTCGGCCTTAAGACCGAAGGCGGCCCTGATGGCGTCACCGTTCTGAAGCAGAGCTTTGACGTGCAGCCGCTGATCCAGAAGCAGGCCGACTGCATCTCGGTCATGACCTACAACGAGTACTGGCAGCTGATCGACGCCGGCTACAAGCCGGAACAGCTGACCGTGTTCAACTATTCGGCGATGGGCAACGACCTGCTCGAGGACGGGCTCTATGCGTCGGAAGACAAGCTCAAGGATCCGGCGTTCGAGGACAAGATGGTGCGTTTCGTGCGCGCCTCGATGAAGGGCTGGAAATACGCGATCGACAACAATGACGAGGCCGCAGGCATCGTCATGGACGGTGGCGGCCAGGACGAGAACCACCAGAAGCGGATGATGAGCGAAGTCGCCAAGCTGATCGACAATGCCGACGGCAAGCTCGATCCGGCGACCTACGAGCGCACCGCCAAGGCGCTGCTCGACCAGAAGATCATCACCAAGGAGCCGAAAGGCGCCTACACCACCGCCATCACCGACAAGGCGGTCAAGTAAGCCTAGATCGGTTCAGCATTTCAGGGAGACGCCGAACCGATCTATCTCCTTGTTTCTACGCAATTCCGGACGGAAAACCGTTGCCCACTTTTCCTGGAATTGCTTTAGCCGGCAACATCTCGATCTCGAGAACGGCGCCTCTGGCCAAGTGTCAGAGGCGCCGTTCCTTTATGGTGTTCATGACGAAGCTGGTCTCGATCGAGGCGACGCATTTCAGCCGCGCGATCTTTTCCTTGATGAAGCGCTCGTACTGTTCGAGGCTGCCCGTCACCACCTTCAGCACATAGTCGCGCGAACCGGTGACGAGGTGGCATTCCAGCACTTCTTCCCAGCCGCGGATCGCGTCCTCGAACATGACGATCTCGTCTTCGTTCTGACGGCTGAGCCGGATGGTGGCGATGGCGACCATGCTCCAGCCGAAGGCGGCCGGATCGACCAGCGTGGTGTAGCCTCTGATGACGCCGGTCTCCTCCAGCCGCCGCACCCGCCTCAGACAGGGCGACGGCGACAGGCCTATCCGTTCGGCAAGCTCGTTGTTGGTGATGCGGGCGTCGGCCTGCAGTTCCTGCAGAATCCTGCGGTCGAAATCATCGGCTATCTTTTGCTGCACTTTCGGCCTCTCCCGGCAATTTGTTGCGAGGATGCAGCCATGTGCGCCCAAAAATAGCAAGGACTGCGCGATGGGGATCGCATAAATTGCCGTGCGACACTCCTCGAAGAAGCAGGAAAAAGCCATGCCCGCGCCACGCCCGTCGAAAACCCATATCGGCAACCACAAGCTCCATCCGGAGACGCTGATGCTGAGCTATGGCTTCGATCCGCAGCTTTCGGAGGGCGCGGTCAAGCCACCGGTGTTCCTGACCTCGACATTCGTGTTCAAGTCGGCGGAAGAGGGACGCGACTTCTTCGACTACACGTCCGGCCGCAAGGAGCCGCCGAGCGGTACGGCGTCCGGTCTGGTCTATTCGCGCTTCAACCATCCCAACAGTGAGATCGTCGAGGACCGGCTCGCGATCTATGAGGGGACGGACGCCTGCATCCTGTTTTCGTCAGGCATGTCGGCGATCGCGACGACACTTCTCGCCTATGCTCGTCCGGGCGACGTCATCCTGCATTCGCAGCCGCTCTATGGCGGCACCGAGACGCTCTTGACGCGCACGCTTTCCGGCTTCGGTATCGGTGCTGTCGGCTTCGCGGACGGCGTCGACGAGACCGCCGTGCGCGCGGTAGCCGACGCTGCAGTCGCGAAGGGCCGTGTCTCGGTCATCCTGATCGAGACGCCGTCAAATCCCACCAACAGCCTGGTCGACATCGCGCTGATGCGCAAGATCGCCGACGAAATCGGCGCGAGCCAGGGGTCGGCGCCGATCATCGTCTGCGACAACACGCTGCTTGGTCCGGTGTTCCAGAGGCCCATCGAACACGGCGCCGATGTGTCCGTCTATTCGCTGACCAAATATGTCGGCGGCCATTCCGACCTGATCGCGGGCGCCGCCATGGGCAGCAAGGCGGTCACCAAGCCGATCAAGGCGCTGCGCGGCGCGATCGGCACGCAGCTCGACCCGCATTCCTGCTGGATGCTTGGCCGTTCGCTGGAGACGCTGTCGATCCGCATGGAGCGGGCGAACGACAATGCGCGCATGGTCGCTGAATTCCTGCGCGATCATGCCAAGGTCGAAAAGGTGCATTACCTGCCGTTCCTGGGCGAGGACACGCCAGCGGGCCGCGCCTACCGGGCACAATGCAGTGGCGCCGGCTCGACATTTTCCTTCGACATACGCGGTGGACAGAAGGCGGCTTTCGCCTTTCTCAACGGCCTGCAGATATTCAAGCTGGCGGTGAGCCTTGGCGGAACGGAATCGCTGGCCAGCCACCCCGCGGCCATGACCCATTCGGGCATTCCCTTCGACGTGCGCCAACGCATCGGCGTACTGGAGACCACGGTCAGGCTGTCAATCGGTGTCGAGCATCCGGACGATCTGATCGCCGACCTGACCCAGGCGCTGGCGACGGTCTGAACCGTTCTCCGGAGCGCCTCGGCAGCGAGGCGGAGGCGCCGTCGCGGCTTTGAGTTGGATAATCGCAGGAGGGGCGGGCAACCGCCTTTCTTTTACGGTCGTCATCACATATGCGTGCGCCGAGGATACTTTTGGCCGGTAGATCGTTGTGGTGATGTATCCATGCGCTGGGGGGCCGCAGGGTGTTGCATCCAACGGAGGTTTCTAAAATGCGCATGCAGTCCTTTTCGCCGATCGTTTCGGCACTTGCCGTCACTGTTTCTATCTTCCTTGTCTCGCCGGCCTTGGCCGACACGGAAAAGTTCACTGCGACGCTCGATGGCGGCCAGCAGAGCCCGCCCGTCACCACGAAGGGCAAAGGCACGGCCACTCTCACGTTCGACACGGCCAAGAAGAAGCTCAGCTGGAACGTCAAATATTCCGGTCTCAGCGGGCCGGCGACGGCCGCGCACATTCACGGCCCGGCGGCGATGGGTGAAAACGCCGGACCCGTCATCCCGTTCAAAAAGCTCAAGAGCCCGATCAGGGGATCGGAGACGCTGACCGATGCGCAGGCGGCTGACCTCGAGGCCGGCAAATATTACGTCAACGTCCACACCGCCGCCAACAAGGACGGCGAGATCCGCGGCCAGATCGAAAAGGCGAAGTAGGATAACGTCGCCCCGGGGACTGGGGACTGAATTACCCCGAAGTTATTAAGACATCGTCCCCCTCTGTCCGGCAGGATGGAGGGGGCGCGAAACTGTTCGACCTATGCCGTTGGTGCTCAGGCCCTGTCGCGGATCTGGGTCATCGTCCGGCTTGGCGTTATCGCCTCGGGGTCGAGCCTGATCTCGACGATCGCCGGCTTGCCGCTGGCGCGGGCACGCTCGAAGGCGGAAGCGAAATCCGCGGTCTTCTCCACAGTCTCGCCATGGCCGCCATAGGCGCGGGCCAAGGCCGCAAAGTCGGGGTTCTTGAGATCCGTGGCAACGACGCGGCCGGGATATTCGCGCTCCTGATGCATGCGGATGGTGCCGTAAATGCCATTGTTGACGACGACGACGATGATCGGCAGGTCATACTGGACGGCGGTGGCGAACTCCTGCCCGTTCATCAGGAAGCAGCCGTCGCCGGCAAAGGCGACCACCATGCGATCCGGAAACAGCCCTTTGGCGGCGACCGCGGCAGGGGTGCCATAGCCCATCGAGCCTGACGTCGGGGCTGCCTGCGTGGCAAAGCGGCGGGAGCGGTGGAAGCGATGCACCCAGGTGGCGTAATTGCCGGCGCCGTTGGTGAGGATGGCGTCGTCGGGCAACACCTTTTCAAGGTAGTTCATGATCGGCCCCATCTGGACCGGGCCGGGACCGCTTTCGGGCGGCGTCGACCAGTCGAGATAGGCCGCATGCAGCTTTGGCGTCTCGGCTGCCCAGACGGGTGCGGCGGCCGGCCTGCGCTTGGCGAAGGCTTGAACGAAGGCCGAAGGCGAGGCGTTGATCGCCAGTGTCGGCCGGTAGACACGGCCGAGTTCGCCGGCATCGGCATGGATATGGACCAGCGTCTGGTCGGGGTAGGGGCTTTTCAGCAGCGTGTAGTCGGACGACGGCATTTCGCCCATACGGCCGCCGATCAGCAGCACGAGGTCGGCCTGCTTGATCGCTGTGGCCAGCTTCGGATTGATGCCGATGCCGACATCGCCGGCATAGTTCGGATGCAGATGATCAAAAAGCATCTGGCGGCGGAAGGAACAGCCGACCGGCAGCGACCAGGCCTCGGCGATCGTGCGCATCTGCGCCACGGCCTCGGTATCCCAGCGCGTGCCGCCGAGGATGACGAATGGCCGCTTGGCCTTGGCTAGCAATGCCTCCAGCGCGTCGAGTTCGGCTTCGCCGGGCCGGGTTTCGACCGGTGTGTGCGGCAAGGTGATGGGCGCTTCGACGACGCTGGTCAGCATGTCTTCCGGCAGCGAGATGACCACCGGGCCGGGACGGCCCGATGTCGCCACCGCGAAGGCGCGGGTGATGAATTCCGGGATGCGCGAAGCGTCATCGATCTCGACCACCCATTTGGCGATGTCGCCGAAGAAGCGCTTGTAGTCGACTTCCTGGAAGGCCTCGCGCTCCTTGGCGTGGCTGGCGACCTGGCCGATGAACAGGATGACGGGAACCGAATCCTGCATGGCGATATGGATGCCGGCGGACGCATTGGTGGCGCCGGGCCCGCGGGTGACGAAGCAGATGCCGGGCTTGCCGGTCAGGCGGCCATGGCAATCGGCCATCATGGCGGCGCCGCCTTCCTGGCGGCATACGATGGTACTGATCGCCGAATCGTGCAGCGCGTCGAGCACCGCCAGGTAGGATTCTCCGGGCACGCAATAGATGCGGTCGGTGCCGTTGGCTTCGAGCGCGTCGACGATCAGTTGTCCGCCAGTCTTCATTGTCCAGACTTCTCCAGTTCGGCAAGGATTTCTTGCGTGTGCTCGCCAAGGCGCGGCGAGGGACGCTCATAGACGAGCGGCGTGCCGGACATCACCATCGGTGCGCGCACCGATGGCAGAAGATTGCCATGGCCGTCGTCAAGGTCGAGCCGCATGCCGCGCGCGATCGTCTGCGGGTCGGCAAACATCTGGCCGATCGTGTTGATCGGGCTCGCCGGCACGCTTGCTTCTTCCAGCTTTGCCAGCAGCGGGTCGCGATCAAAGATCTTCAGCGCCTCGATCATGTGCTCGCGCAGCTTGACCCGGTTGGTGACGCGGGCAGGGTTGGTGGCGAAGTCGGGATTTGCGGGCAAATCGTCGAGCCCGACGGCGGCACAGAATTTAACGAACTGGCCGTCATTGCCGACCGCCAGGATGATGTGACCATCCCTGACCGGGACCACCTCGTAAGGCGCGATGTTCATATGCGCATTGCCCATCTGCACCGGCGACTTGCCGGAAACGAGATAGTTGAGGTTCTGGTTGCCGAGCGCCGAGATCTGGGTGTCGAAAAGCGCCATGTCGATATGCTGGCCGTCACCGGTCTGTTCGGCATGGCGCAATGCCGCCTGGATGGCGATGACCGAATAAAGGCCGGTGAAGATGTCGGAGATGGCGACGCCGGCCTTTTGCGGCTCGCGGCCGACCTCGCCGGTGATCGACATCATGCCGGCCATTGCCTGGATGATGAAATCATAGCCGGCGCGCGGCGCGTAGGGACCATCCTGGCCGAAGCCGGTGATCGAGCAGTAGACGAGGCGAGGGTTGATCGTCTTCAGGCTGTCGTAATCGAGGCCATATTTCTTGAGGCCGCCGAGCTTGAAGTTCTCGATCAGCACGTCCGACTTCGCGACCAGCCGGCGCACCGTCTCGGCACCCTCGGGCGTCGAGAAGTCGATGGCGACGGAGCGCTTGCCGCGATTGCAGGAGTGGTAATAGGCGGCCGACAGGTTCTCGCCGTCCTTGCCCATGACGAAGGGCGGGCCCCATTTGCGGGTATCGTCGCCGCCGTCGGGGCTCTCGACCTTGATGACATCGGCGCCGAGATCGGCAAGCAATTGCCCGGCCCAAGGTCCGGCAAGGATGCGGGCGAGTTCGACGACGCGGACGCCTTTCAGTGGGGGTTCGGCCATAAATCACCGTGGTTGATCGAAAGCAGAGCCTCTACCAAGCCCGGCGGTGGCTGTCACGGCCCTTGCGATGGGCCAAGGTGCCAGTTCGACGCGGATTCGCACCGCTTTGGCCGGGTTATTGTTCTAGCACGCCGTTGGCCCAGGCCGCGAAATCGTCCATGATGCTGTTGCGGTTGATCTCGTTCAGGCTTTCGTGGCGGGTGTCGGCGTAAATCTTTGAAACCAGATTCGAAAACCCCATCATGCGCATGCGATTGGCAAGATGGGTGATCCCTTTGCCGTAGTCCGAGGCGGGATCCTTCTCGCCACCGACGACGCTGACTGGGAGATCGCGCCTGATGCCGGCAAAGCCGGCGTCCCTGCCACCATTCAGCGCCATGCCGACGACGTCGCGCCACATCGACACCGACGCGTCCCAACCGCAGAGCGGATCGGCGATGTATTTCGCCACCTCAGCCTCGTCGCGCGACAGCCAGTCGAACAGCGTGCGGTGATTGGGCACGGCCTTGCCCCAGGCCCGGAAGGTGAGTTTCGGCAGCAGGCGCGAGGGGACATCCGAGCCCAACCGCATCCGTTCCCAGCCGAGAATGCCCAGGGCCAGCTGGCCAAGTAGGCCAGCTGAGAAGTTGCCGTTCCAGATCGCGGCCGCATGAACGCGTGGCGAGTGGCGCAACAGGAAATTCAGCGCCACGGATGCACCCATCGAATGGCCAAAGAGGATGACCGGCAGGTTCGGCTGTTCGCGGGCGATGAGATCATGGACGGCGCCGACATCGGCGATCACCTTGGCGGAGCCATCCTGGTCGGCGAATTTGCCGAGTGGCGCATCGGGCGCCTTGGTGGCGCCATGGCCGCGATGGTCGTGGACATAGACGTGGTATCCGCGCGGGCCAAGAAAATCGGCGAAGCGGGCATAGCGCGCGGCGTGCTCTGCCAGCCCGTGATTGATCTGCACGACGGCCCGCGGCCTGCCATCGGCCTGCCTGACGAAGAGATTGAGGTCGGCACCCGTCGGCGAGCGAACCACGCGCTGCTGGCTGAATGACATGCCGCTCGGTCTCCTGGTTCTGACCGCCATCGTGGCGCCGGCTTTGTTTGCGCCGGCACCGGTTTTGCGTCAATCCGCCGTGCCAGACTTTCCGCGACGATGTTTCTTGCCTTTGGCCAGCAAAATATCGCAATTCTGACATGGAGACAGCTTCAGTCTGTCGCCCACTTTTCTTCAGCCGGGGATTCCTATGCGCATTGGTGTTGTTTTCGGATTGGCCATGCTGGCGGCCTCGCTGGCCGGTGCGGCGCGTGCCGACGTCAAGATGAGGGGCACCTTCGTCGCCGATGCGGCCTGTCCGGCAACGCAAGCCATCAAGAACGGCAAGAATCCGGGCAATGTGTCGACCGATGCCGGACAAAGCTACCAGCTGCTTGCCGGCAACAAGGATGCACCGACGCATTATCTCATCCTGGTGCCGGGCGCCGATCCGGAGCGCCGCTGGGTGAAGGTCAGCTGCGGCCATGTCTCCGGCAGCAGCGCCGCGACAGTGCCGGCAGCACCTGGTGGGCAAGGCAAGCCGGCGGCGTCAGGAAAGCCTGAATATGTCTTCGCGCTCAGCTGGCAGCCGGCCTTCTGCGAGACCAAGTCGAGCAAGACCGAATGCAAGGCGCAGAGCGCTGGCGATTTCGACGCCACGCATTTCACCTTGCACGGGCTGTGGCCGCAGCCGAACGGCAATTTCTATTGCCAGGCGACAGCGAGCGACAAGGCCAATGACAATCCGGCCCACTGGAAGGACCTGCCACCGGTCAATCTGGATGCCAGCACCCGCACGGAACTCGACCAGGTGATGCCGGGTACCGCTTCCCATCTCGAGCGGCATGAATGGATCAAGCACGGCACCTGCTACGGCAAGAGCCAGCAGGACTATTTCTCCGACGCGCTCAATTTGATGCGCGCGGTGAACAACTCGCCGGTGCGCGATCTCTTTGCCAAGAACATCGGCGGCAAGCTGACGGCGGACCAGATCCGTGGCGCCTTCGATAGCGCCTTTGGCGCTGGGGCAGGGGACCGGGTGCGCGTCTCCTGCGTCATCGATCCGTCCAGCGGGAGGCGGCTGATCGGCGAACTGACGCTCGGCCTTGCCGGCCCGATCGGCCCCGACAGCTCGCTCAAGGACCTCCTGCTGGCTTCGGTGCCGACCAACAAGGCCGGCTGCCCGACCGGCACCGTCGACGCGATCGGGTTCCAGTAAGCACTGGCTGAACGCCGACGCCGGACTGTCGCCTTGCCGCGTCGTGGTGCTATTCTGCGCCGAGCATCATTCGGACGGGGGTCTCAATGGATGGCATGACGAGCAGCGCGCTGGCGCGGCTAGCCTTCTGGGCCAAGGGCACGGTCGCGATCAGCGACGGGCGCATGGAATGGCCGGGTTTTTCCTATACCGATGCCGAATGGGCGCGCATGCGGACGCTCTCCGAACCGATCGGCGCCGGTACCTACCAGCTGTTCACCATCGTCAATGCGGTGATCTTCATCACCATTGCTGCGCTCGGCATTTTCGGCATCTTTCTGCCGCTGGCGACAGTGCTGTTTCCCATACCGGCCGAGACCAGTGCGCTGAAGTTTTCGCTGCTGCTGGCGGTCTGCGCCTTCCTCATCATCGGCCTTGGCCTGCCGATCTCGGTGCGACTTTCGGCAGTGCTGGTGGCCAGCAACGCGGTGCGTGCGGCGCTTATCGCCGCGCCCGGCGACGAGGCGCTGGCGTCAAGAGTGTCCTGGCAGATCAACCGCATCATGCTGATCATATGCGGCCTGCTGGTGCCAGGCATACTGCTGTTCATAGCCTATGACATCGAAGCCGGACCGATCATCACCGTACTGAAATGGCTGGCGATCGCGCTGATGGCGGTCTCCACCGTGGCCGGTATCCGGTGGCAGAAAAAGTCGCCGTAAGCGTCACGACTAGATTTGCGCGGATTTGGTCCATGCAACGGCGGCGTCGGCCTCGTAGCCGTCCGGCTCGCCGACAACGCGATCGCGCCCGGTCGACTTGGCCTTGTAGAGACGCTGGTCGGCAAGCGCGAACAGATCGGCAAGGCAGCGCGTCGTTTCGCTGACGCTGGAGACGCCGGCGCTGACGGTCAGGTCGAAGCGGCTGGTGTTGGCGGAGGCCTTGACCGCATAGCGGATGCTCTCGCCGAACAGCCTGGCGACCGGGTGCGGACGCGAAATGAGGATGGCGAATTCCTCACCACCGATCCGGAACACCTTGTCTTCCGCACTTGCCGCCTCGCCAAGCAGGGCGGCAACGGCTTTCAGCACCTTGTCGCCTTCGGCATGGCCGAAACGGTCGTTGATCGACTTGAAATGGTCGACATCGATGATCAGCAGGCTGAGCGGCTTCGCCGTTCGCAGGCTGACCTGGACGGCGGCTTCACCATCACTGTCGAAGCGGCCCCTGTGCAGCAGGCCGGTCAGGCCATCACGGCCGACATGTTCGATCAGCGCTTCGTAGCGCTCGCGATAGGTCAGCGTGTCGAAGATGTCGGTCAGTCCGCGCGGTAGCGCGATCTGGCGTTCTTCGAACCATCTGAGATAGGCGACGAGCATGGTGCTGTAGGTCAGCGCCGCGACCATCTTGGCAAACCAGCCGCCGAAAAACACCGCGATCGGCGCGCCGGCGACGAAATGCAGCGCGGTGAAGAACCCTGCCTGGTCGAAGGTGAGCACGCAGGCGACCGAAATCAGGATGCGCGCGAACTGTGCCTTGCGCAGGTATCGCCCGAGCTTTTCATAAAGCAGGATGATCAGGATGGCGTCGACGAACAGCAGCGTCGTGCCCCACACCATCAGCCAGCCCATCTCGTCGATGAAGCCGATGTCGGGAAGCCTGCCGTCGGGAAGCGGGGCGATGGCGTGCAGACGCAACAGCAGCACCAGCCCGATCATCAGCGCATTGCCAAGCAGCAGACCATAGATCGGCTGACGGACGGTGGCGGCGTCCTCCTTCATGTAGAGCAGCAAGAGTATGACCAGCTTGCCCGAAAACAGCACCGCCGAGCCCGGCGAAACCATGCCGAACGGCAAGGCGACGTAGAACACGCTGGCGAGATAGGTCTCGAGGAAGTGCATGACGCCGAGCGCGCAGATAAAGACGCCGAGGCCGATGCGTTTCCTGAAGCGGAAAAGCGTTACCATGACGCTGAAGTAGACAACCGCTTCGGCAAGGAGCAGGAAACTGTTCAGCAACGCCGTCGACCCGATCTTTCTCCCGAATCGCAAAGCAGCGATTCCACCGCGATTCTGTTTTGACGCGGAAGGATTAACCGGAGCTTTCATCGCGCCCGGCGACCGGCGGAAAACTTCACCGGTTGGCGGACACTTCCGCGTGTGACCGGCTCGAAGCGGCAAAAGCGATTGCCGTTCGTCGCCGCATCGCCTACATAGCGGCCAACCTCCATTCAATTCGGCAAATCAATCAGTTTTTTCAGGGAAAGCGCGCGTGGCACGCCAGTTCATCTATCACATGGCCGGCCTCAACAAGGCCTATGGCACCAAGAAGGTGCTCGAGAATGTCCATCTCTCCTTTTATCCCGACGCCAAGATTGGCATCCTCGGCCCCAACGGTTCGGGCAAGTCGACCATCCTCAAGATCATGGCCGGGCTCGACAAGGAGTGGAACGGCGAGGCGTGGCTGGCCGAAGGCGCCACCGTCGGCTACCTGGCGCAGGAGCCGGCGCTGGATCCGAACAAGACGGTGTTCGAGAACGTCATGGAAGGCGTCGCCGCCAAGACCGCCGTCATCGAACGCTACAACGAACTGATGATGAACTATTCCGACGAGACGGCCGACGAGTCGGCCAAGCTCCAGGACGAGATGGACAGGCTGAACCTGTGGGATCTCGAACAGCAGGTCGAGATGGCGATGGAAGCGCTGGGCTGCCCGCCCAAGGATTCGGAAGTCACCAAGCTGTCGGGTGGTGAGCGCCGCCGCGTGGCGCTCTGCCAGCTCTTGCTGCGCCAGCCCGACCTGCTGCTGCTCGACGAACCGACCAACCATCTCGACGCCGAAACCACGGCGTGGCTGGAAAAGCATCTGCGCGCCTATCCGGGCGCCGTGATGATCATCACCCACGATCGCTACTTCCTCGACAATGTCACCGGCTGGATCCTCGAACTCGACCGCGGCCGCGGCATTCCCTACGAGGGCAACTACACCAAATATCTCGAAGCCAAGGCCAAGCGACTCAAGCAGGAAGGCCGCGAGGACGACGCCCGCCAGCGCGCCATCGGCCGCGAGCGCGAGTGGATCCAGTCCAGCCCGAAAGCCCGCCAGACCAAGTCCAAGGCGCGTATCCAGGCGTTCCAGGATCTGTTGGATGCCGCCGACAGGCGGCGTCCAAGCGATACGCAGATCGTCATTCCGCATGGCGAGCGGCTCGGCAATGTGGTGATCGAGGCGGAAGGCCTGTCGAAGGGCTTTGGTGACACGCTGTTGATCGACGGGCTGGAATTCAAGCTGCCGCCCGGCGGCATCGTTGGCGTCATCGGCCCGAACGGCGCCGGCAAAACGACGCTGTTCCGCATGATCACCGGCCAGGAAAAGCCGGATGCCGGCACCGTCCGCGTCGGCGAGACGGTCAAGCTCGGCTATGTCGACCAGAGCCGCGATGCGCTCGATCCGTCAAAGACGGTTTGGGAAGAGATTTCTGGCGGCGCCGAAGTCGTCAAGCTCGGCAAGTTCGAAGCCAACACGCGCGCCTATTGCGCGTCGTTCAACTTCCGGGGGGGCGACCAGCAGCAGAAGGTCGGCAACCTCTCCGGCGGCCAGCGCAACCGCGTGCACCTGGCCAAGATGCTGAAGACCGGCGGCAACGTGCTGCTGCTCGACGAACCGACCAACGACCTCGATACGGAAACGCTGGCGGCGCTCGAAGACGCGCTGGAAAATTTTGGCGGCTGCGCGGTTATCATCTCGCACGATCGTATGTTCCTCGACCGCCTGGCGACACACATCCTCGCCTTCGAGGGTGACAGCCATGTCGAATGGTTCGAGGGCAATTTCGAGGATTACGAGCAGGACAAGATCCGCCGCCTCGGGCCGGATGCCGTCAACCCGCACCGCATGACCTACAAGAGGCTGACGCGATAAGGTTTTTTGGGCGGCGAATTCTCAAGCGACATGAGGAGCTCACATGGCTGATTGGTCCGCCGCCCAATATCTGAAATTCGAGGACGAGCGCACGCGACCCGCGCGTGATCTCGCGGCGCAGGTACCGGTGGATTTCCCACGCCGGGTCGTCGACATCGGATGCGGTCCTGGCAACTCGACCGAGTTGCTTGTCGAGCGCTGGCCGGATGCGCAGGTGAGCGGCTTCGACACGTCGCCCGACATGATCGAGAAGGCGAGGGCGCGCCTGCCTGACGTCACCTTTGATCTGGCAGATGCCTCCAACTGGCAGCCGGGGGTGCCGGTCGATGTGATCTTCGCCAATGCGGTCTTCCAGTGGCTGCCGCAACATCCGGCGGTCTTCCAGCGGCTGATGGGTTTTTTGGCCCCGGGCGGCGCGCTGGCCATTCAGATGCCCGACAATATGGGCGAGGACTCGCATCGCCTGATGCGGGCGACCGCGGCCGAAATGCCGTTTGCCGACAAGATCAAGGGTGCGGCGCGCGCTCCGCTGCCGTCGGTTTCGTTCTATTATGATCTGTTGTCGCCGCTCAGCGATCGGCTGGACATCTGGCACACCATCTACAACCATCCGCTTGCCGACGCAGAGGCGATCGTTGAATGGGTGAAATCGACCGGGTTGAAACCGTTCCTCGATCCGCTCGAGGCGGACGAGCGCAAAATGTTCCTCGACAGCTACACGGCCAAGATCGCCAGGGCCTATCCGAAGACGGCTAACGGCAAGGTGCTTTTGCGTTTTCCACGCATCTTCATCGTCGCCAAACGGGCTTGATTATCCACGTTGCGACGAGCCAATTGCGGCCGCTTGACCCGGTTTCTTCACCGTGCGCATTTCATCGCGTTGGGTCACGATGGCCCGTGGCAGGGGTGGGTGATGACACTGAAAAAGATGCTTTTCGGCGGCGGCGTGTGCGCGGCAGTGCTTCTGGCGTTCTCGATCTCGGCGGAGGCTAAGCGGGCGCGTTGCTATACCAGCGATGACGGCTATTTCTCATGCAGCTACAGGGCGATCGACGACGCGGGCAGCTTCCGCATCTCGGCGCCGGGCTACCCGACCTATGTCCTGGAGATCGACGGGCCGGGCTTTGCCTATGGCTATGTCAATCTCGGCCGCCGCAATGTGCCGCTGCCGGGACAGTTCGTGCGCAGTCGCGACGACGGCGCCTGCTGGAACAACCCGCAGACCAACACCAAGCTGTGCGCCTGGTGAAGTTAGATTTAAGCCGGCGTAAACCGCCTCGGTGAGAAAAGTGTTGCGCCCGAGCGTTTCGGCGCCCACATGAAGCCCGCAACGCCTGCGGATGGGACGGACTGGACACATGCATCGCGTCATCATCAGCGGCATTGGCGTTGAAATCCCCGAACCCAAGATCACCAATGAAGAACTGGTCGCCAGCTTCAATGCCTGGGTCGACATGGAGAACGCGCGCCGCCAGGGCACCGACGAGGCGCCGCTGGCGAAATCGGACAGCGACTTCATCGTCCACGCCTCGGGCGTACGCACACGCCACGTGATCGAGCGCGAAGGCATTCTCGACCCGACCCGCATGGCGCCGCGCATTCCGGCACGGGCCGATGACGCGCTGTCGCTTCAGGCCGAGTTCGGCATTGCCTCGGCGCGAAAGGCTCTCGACCATGCCGGGCTGAAGCCGTCCGATATCGACCTGGTGATCTGCTCGGCCTCGCATCACCAGCGGCCCTATCCGGCGATCGCCATCGAAATGCAGGCGGCGCTTGGCACCAAGGGCGCCGGATTCGACATGGGGCTCGGCTGCTCTTCAGCCGCAGCCGCTTTGCACATCGCCGTCAACCTGGTGCGGTCTGGCGCGCACAAGCGCATTCTGGTGACGACGCCCGAGATCATCACCGGCCATCTCAATTTTCGCGACCGGCAGACGCATTTCATCTTCGGCGACGCCTCGGTGTCGATGGTGGTCGAAGGGCTGGCGCAGGGCGAGAAGCGGCCGGGGCGCTTCGAGGTGCTGGACACGCGCACCTGGACGCAGATGTCGAACAACATCCGCACCAATCTGGGCTACCACACTCGCACCGCCCAGGACGATCCCTACATGATCAATCTGGAGGGGAATCTGATCAAGCAGGTCGGCAACAAGGTGTTCAAGGAAGTCACCGTCGCCGGCCACAAGTTCATCGTCGAATTCCTGGCCGAGCACGGGCTGACGCCGCAGGCGGTCCGGCGCTTCTGGCTGCATCAGGCCAATGCGCGCATGAACGCCATGATCCTGAAACTGTCGTTCGGTCACGAGGTCGACCACGACCGCGCGCCGATGGTGCTGGAGCGGCTCGGCAACACGGCGGGCGCCGGCGCCATCGTCGCGCTGTCGGAGAACCACGCCGACATGAAGCCCGGTGATTTCGGCCTGATCTGCGCCTTTGGCGCGGGGTATTCGATCGGCGGCGCGCTTCTCAGAATGCTCTGATTCAGGATATTGATTCAAGGTGATGCGCGCCTGCGAAGGCCCTGCGCATCCCGATGTCCACGCACCCAGCCGGCCGCTTCGCGCTGTCTTCTCCAGCCTGACCTGACTCTGAAAAACTCCCGACGTTCGGGAGCGTCTTGGTTTGAAATCAACACGGAAAAGGAGGCTTTCCCAATGACTGATGCCCGATGCAGCTGCGGCGCTCTCACCCTGGCGCTTTCAGGACCACCAAGATTGGTTGTCGCCTGTCATTGTCTCGACTGCCAACGCAGGACCGGCGCGCCATTTGGCGTCGGCGCCTTTTATCCGATCGACGCCGTTGCCATCTCCGGAACCGCGAAAGAGTTTACCCGCGATGCAGCAAGCGGCGGCAAGGTCCACACCTACTTTTGCCCGAACTGCGGATCGACCATCTATTGGAAAGCCGACAACCTGCCGTCTTTGATCGGCGTTGCGGTCGGCGCGCTGGCAGACCCGAACTACCCGCCCCCCGTCAGGTCGGTTTTTGAGCAGTCGAAACATGATTGGGTTCAAATCGATGGCGCTGTCGAACACTTCCAGCAAAGCAGTGCGGCAGAGACATCAAGGTGATACGGCGCTTACCTGCCGTATCGAGCTGGCGCGAACGGCACCAGCATCGGCACCTGCCTGGCATAGTTGTCATAGGCGCTGCCCAGTTCGCCGCGCATGAAGTGTTCTTCGAGTTTTGCCTTCGTCACGATGCCGATGATGAGCAAAGCGGTTCCGACAATGCCCCAGACCGTACCTTTTGCCGCCATGGTGGCCAGGATCGCCACCAGCAGTCCGGTGTAGATCGGATGCCGGACCAGCCTATAGGGGCCGGTATCGACGACGTGGTGCCCGGCCTTGGCGGCAATGGTGCCTGACCACAGCCTGCCGAGATGCAGGCGCGCCCACCAGGCAAAGGCGATGCCGATGGCGATCAGGACGACACAGATCCATGCCTCGGCGAGGGTAGGCATCCACAACCTGAGGCGGCCTTCATAGCCATGCGCTGGAATGAACAGCAACGCCGCGCCGACCAGCCAGAGAATCCGATAGCGAACCTCCACCCTGAACCCGGCGCGTTTCTGGGCAGGATCGGCCCAGAGCGCGGCGGCGGCCCAGGTCACCACCCAGATGAGCCAAAGCAGCGCGATTGCTGTCCCGGAACGCATGAGAACCTCCGCAGACTTGGTCTGGCGTCACCATGAAGCCGGCACGGCGCGGCAGCAATGCGGCGTTGCCTGGACTGGTTCCAATTTCAGGTAAGAAGATCGTGATCCGCGCTGGACCTCATTCATTGGGACAACTGAACATCCATTGCACGCCAAAGGCGTCGACCAGCATGCCGAAGCTGGTTCCCCAATATTGCCGCGCCAGGGGGACGGTGATCCGGCCGCCCGCGGCCATGCGGGCGAAAAGCTCCCGCATCGCCGACAGGCTGTCGAATTCCAGGCAAAGGGCGGCGCCTCTCATCGGCTCGGCATCGTCATTGTCCGAGGCATGAAACAACACGCCCGGGCCTTCGAACCGCGCATGCAACACCTTTCCGCGCATGGCTGCGGTTCGCACCGGCATGGTGTTGTCGCCCCAGCGCAGCAGGATCGTTGCCTGGCCAAGACCGCACTGTTCATAGAAGGCCAGTGCCGGCTCGCAATTGGTGGTGAAGAACAGCGAAGGGGAGAGCCGCATCGGTTCGCTCCTGTTCGTCGCGGCCGAAATCACTGCGCGGCGGCGGTTGCGGCAGCGACAAGTGCCTCGCCTGAATATTGCCGGCTGCCGATACCCCAGCCGCCGTCGGGCGCATTGACGATGTTGATCCAGGTGTTTTCAGGCCGGTGGCCGGGTACGCAGAGCGCGGCGACAATCCCGGCGGCCTCGGTGATGAAGGCATTTCGGGCTTCGATCGAACCAAGGCCGATGTTCGGCAACTTCAGCTCGACCATAACGACCGGCCGATTGGCGCCACCGGCATAAATGCGATGCAGCGGCAGGACGTGGACCGTGCCGCCGACAATCGCTGTGAAGCACGCATTGCCGGTGGCGCCGGAGGCTTCGATGAGGGCGGCGCTGAGACGCGGCAGGATCTCGCGCTCTCCCGCCGGGGTCAGTACGCCTTCGGGCGCGGTCACGGTGATTGGCATTTGGCTCTCCTTTTTCGCAGGTTTCCATGGTCTTGCCGGCGGACATGTCTTCCGGCTTGCCATGTTTCGTATCAATTGTTACGTTACGCGGAGAAGGCGAGTCAACAGGTTTCGTATCGATCACTATGGATAATTTGGAAAAGCCTCGGGGCGGCCGGCCGCGCGCGTTCGACCTCGACCGGGCGCTGGATGCGGCGATGCATCTGTTTTGGGAGCATGGCTATGAGGCAACGTCGCTGGCCATGCTGCGTGAGGCGATGGGGCTGACGCCGCCGCAGATATACAACGCCTTCACCGACAAGGAGAGTTTGTTCCGCAAGGCGCTGACGCGCTACCACCAAACAGAGATCGGCTTTGCGCTGGAGGCGCTGAGCGCGCCGGTGCCGACGGGGGAGGCGATCCGGCGGTTGCTGCTCGGCGCGGCGGAGGCCTATTCCAGGCCCGGCAAGCCGGGTGGCTGCCTGTTCGTCAGCGGTGCGCTGGCGGCCTCGCCGCAGGCGCAAGGCATTGCGGATGAACTCAGGGCCTATCGCAAGGCAAGTGAAGCGGCGATCGCCGAGCGGCTGGCGAAGGGTCGGGCAATGGGTGACCTGCCGAAAGGTGTCTCCGTCGAAGGCTTCGCCAAATACCTGGCGGGCGTCATGAACGGCATGTCGATCCAGGCGCGCGACGGCGCTTCGGTCGAAGAATTGCGCACTTTGGCCCAAACCGCTCTTGCGGCCTTGCCGGCCGAAGGGCAAAAACAGGGCGCATCATCCAAGGAATGAAGCCGATGCTGGATCTGTTCCCCGAGGCTGAAAAGCCGATCGAAATCGTCCCGGCGCGTAAGCTGGTGGCCAAAGTGGCGGCGCTTTACGTCGCGCCTGCGGATCATTTCGAGACGCGCCCGGTCGATGCGTTGCGGCTGGGCTTCGATGGCATATCAGGTGATTTCCACGCTGGCGCGACGCGGCGCTCGGGCGGGCGCGAATCCTGGTATCCGCGCGGCACCGAAATGCGCAATGAGCGGCAATTGTCTGTCGTGGCGGCGGACGAACTGGCCATCGTCGCCGAACGCATGGGCCTTGCCGAGATCAAGCCTGAGTGGATCGGCGCCAACCTTTTGATCGAGGGTGTGCCGCATCTGTCGATGCTGCCGGCCGGCACGCTGTTGTTCTTCAAGGACGGCGTGACCATCAAGGTCGACGCGCAGAACGGACCATGCCGCATCGCCGGGCGATCGATCGCCGAACATGTCGGCATGGCCGACGTTGAAGCCGGCGCGCTGCTGTTCCCGAAATCGGCGAAGCGCCTGCGCGGCGTTGTCGCCTGGGTCGAGAAGCCGGGAACGATCAAGGCCGGCGAGGAGATATCGGTGCGCGTGCCGGAGCAGTGGATCTATCAGAGCTAGGCTCTCGCCCGCACCGGAATGCTGCATAGGGCAGGGCTACGCCGCCGGGGCGGCGTAGCGATATCTCCGAACTGGCCTCAGGCCTTGCGGTTTTTCTTCGCGCCCTGCGCCATGATGGACACGTCGTCCCACTTTTCCCAGGTGGCGATGCGGTTGGCGTATTCCTGCTTGATCATCGGCAGGCCGCCATCGCCGAAGAACACGCGCAGCGGCGGCTCGGCGGCATCGACAATGGCCAGCATCGCCGGTCCGGTGGCCTCGGGATCGCCGGCGACGGAGTTGGCGCGGCGCTCGGCCATCTTGGCGCGGGCGGGCGCGTAGGCCTCGATCGGTTTGGAAACCTTGGCCGACGGGCCGGCCCAGTCGGTGGAGAAACCGCCGGGTTCGACCAGCGTCACGTGGATGCCGAATTCCGCGACCTCGATGCCGAGCGACTGGCTGAAGGCCTCCAGCGCCCATTTCGAGGCGTGGTAGAGGCCGAGCGAGGCAAAGGCATTGACGCCGCCGATCGACGAGATCTGGATGATGTGGCCGGAGCGCTGCGCCCGCATGGTCGGCAGCGCGGCCTGGGTGACCCACAGGGCGCCGAAGACATTGGTTTCGATCTGGTCGCGGGCTTCCTGTTCGCTGACTTCCTCGATGGCGCCGAAATGGCCATAGCCGGCATTGTTGATGACGATATCGAGCCGGCCAAAGCGCTTGTGCGCCTCGGCTATCGCGGCGTCGACGGCTTTCTTGTCGGTGACGTCGAGCTTTATCGCGGCAATATTGTCGCCGTACTTCTCGACGAGATCGGCAAGCGTGCCGGCATCGCGGGCGGTCGCCGCGACGCGATCGCCACGGGCGAGTGCGGCCTCGGCCCAGACGCGTCCAAAGCCCTTCGACGATCCGGTGATGAACCAAACCCTGTTTGTCATGATGTGGAGTCCTTGCCCCTGCGGGCGTGATTTCGGGTGAAAGCGGAGGCTTCTCCTCTTTTGGGCATATACGGACAATCCGGCGTTTTTCCAGAGGCGAAGGATATCTTTTTGAACGGACCGCCTTGTTGATCAGGGGTACTGCACCGGGCTCGACCATGCCGGGTCGTCGTGCTTTTGCCAATAGAGCGTCATCAGGCGGTTGGTGATCGGGCCGACGTTGCCGTTCGCGATCGGGTCGCCGTCGATCTCCGTCACCGGCATGATGCCCCCGGCGGTCGAGGTGATGAAGACCTCGTCAGCTTCGCGCAAAGCGGCGACACTGACGTCGGTCGCGACGGCGGCGAGACCTTGTTCGGCGCAGAGATCGAAGACGGTGCGCCGGGTGATGCCGGGCAGCACGCCAATGGCCGGCGTCGACAGTTTGCCGTTCTTGACGCAGAAGACATTGAAGCCCGGGCCTTCCGCGACATTGCCGTTGAAATCGAGAATCAGCGCGGTCTCGGCGCCGCGGTCAAAGGCGTCGTAGAGGCCGCGCACCAGATCGAGCCAGTGGTAGTTCTTGATCGCGGGGTCGATCGAGGCCGGCGGGATGCGCACCTTGTCGCTGATGGCGACACGCAGGCCGCGCTGCAACTGCTCGGCATTGGCGACCGAGCCGAACGGCACCGCGAACGCCATGAAGCGGTTGACCGCCTGCCGTGGGTCGCGGCTGAAGGTCGGTGAGGCGCCGCGCGTACACAGCATTTCGACATAGGCGCTGCGATGTCCCGACAACGCCACGCAATTGTGCAGGATTTCGGTCACGCCTTCACGGTCGAAGGGGATCGTCATGCGCAGCTTTTCCAGCCCGCCGAAGAAGCGGTCGAGATGCAGGTCGAGGCGGAAGAAGCGGCCGTTCCAGACATGCACGGTGTCGTAGGTAGCGTCGGAATGCAGAAAACCCCAGTCCAACACCGAGACCTTGGCTTGCGACATCGGCAGGTACTGGCCGTCGAGGAAGGCAACCCCGTCGGGATAGGAATGCGGGTCGACGGGGCGGTCGCTGACCGTCGGCAGTGGCTTTGCATCCTGTCTTGCGATTGTCTGGCTCATCGGGGACGTCCTCTCGCGCAAGGCAGGATCGGCAGGCTATCGGCGCCACGCGGAAGGCATAGAGCCAGCCGACAGGTGCTGTTCGTCCTCGATGCCGATCCGGCCGATACATTGGACTGGACTTGCCCTATGTTGCGGGCTCTGACCGGGAGGGGACATGGGCAGGTTCGGGACCGTCATCACAGCCATGATGATTATTGTCGCCACAGGCCAAGCGAGTGCGCAATGCGCGCGCGAAGGCGAGGAATTGTGCCAGAGCGGCCAGACCTTTCGCTGCGAGAAAACCGGCAGCGAATTGACGCCGATCTTCCAGAACGTGCCTTGCGCGGTGAATGTGCCGACGCTGAGCGGCACCTGGGTCGGCAGCGGCCATCAAAGCCCGGCCGGGGCCACCGGCGCCGACTGGTCGATCACCATGACGATCAATGAAGGCGGTGCGTCGATCGACTATCCGTCACTTGGCTGCGGCGGATCCCTGTCCCAGACGTCCAGGGACGAGACATCAGCGGAATACCATGAGAGTATCACTTACGGTCAGGACAAGTGCATCGACGGCGGCAACATCACCGTCAGGTTTTTCAAGGGAAATCTGTCCTGGACATGGACCGGCCAGGCGGACGGCCAGCCCTACAATGCGGTCGCCGTGTTGACGCGGCAATAACAGGCCACTGCCTCATTCCTCCTCGTCGTCGGCGTCAAGCAGGCGTGTCGCGCGCCAGCGGGTGAGCATCATGTTGGTCTGCTCGATGACGAAGAAACGCGCCGAGTCGCGGTCATAGCCTTCGCCCAGCAGTTTTTCATAATCGGTGTGCACGTGGCGGATGTGGGCAATGGTCGCCAACCACACGGCGATGGTCGGCGGCAACGTCTTCATGTGAACCGAACCGGCATCCGCACGGATCTTCTCCATGTCGGCATAGGGCGCAAGCGGCAGCAGTGCTGTCAGCGCCTTGGCGATGGCGCGGCGGCGTCCCGTCGGCGCTGCTTTCATCGCCGAATCCGATTGGGCTCGTCGCGCCCTTCGATGGTCGCCTCGGCGAAGGCATCGGTCGAGGCGAAGTAGGGTTTTATGTCGATGACCGGCGTGCCGTCGAGCACGTCAATGGCGTCGAGATCGAGGCGGCCCGTGCTGATGTCGAGCCCGACCAGCCTGGCCACATGCACGCCGACCGGGTTCGGCCGGGCAGGGGAGCGCAGGCCGAATACGCCTTTTGCTTCAGCCGCATGGCGAGGTTTCTGCACAATCAGAGTCCGCGGCGCATGGTGCAGCCAGGACAGGATGATGATGTGGCTGGCGCGCTCCAACCCCTGCAGGCCGCTGCGATAGGGTGCATCGATGGTCAGCACCGCGGCCTGACCGGTCTCGCGCGCGGCGCGCATGTTCTTGGGGCAGGTCTCCCGTGTCGTCCATGGCGAGGTGATGCGGCCGATGAAGACGATGCCGCCGTCGGCTGGCATCAGTGCCGGATCGTTTTCCAGCTTCTGCTCGCCGTCGCGCGCCTCGAACATCTCACGCGGTCCGGTCATTCCGCCCTCGCATCTGTTTGGTCGGGATCACGCAAGCGGCATTTTCTTGTCCGGAAGCGACATAGCGCTTGCAAGGATGCGAAAATCGACATAAACATATGTTTATATCTTTTTCAAAGAGAATACTCTGATGCATGTCTCGCTCGACACCATGGTGGACACATTGAAGGCGGCGGCCGAATCCAGCCGCCTGCGCATATTGGCACTGTTGTCGCGCGGCGACCTCACCGTTTCCGATCTTACCGAAATTCTCGGTCAATCGCAGCCGCGCGTTTCGCGGCACCTCAAGCTACTGCTGGAGGCCGGGCTGATCGGCCGCTACCAGGAAGGGTCGTGGGCCTTCTTTCGCCTGTCTGATGCGGATTCCGCGCGCGACTTCGTCATGGGGCTGGTTTCCAGCATTCGCGGCGCCGACCCGCAGGTCGAGCGCGATCTCGAGCGGCTGGGCTCGGTCAAACGCAAGCGGCAGGACCGGGCAGCCGAGTATTTTTCCGTGAATGCGGCAAGCTGGGACCATATCCGCTCGCTGCATGTGCCGGACCGCGCCGTCGAGGCCGCGATGCTGAAGCTGGTCGGCAAGCGGCCGTTCCAGTCCATGCTGGACCTCGGCACCGGCACCGGGCGGCTGCTCGAAATCTTCTCGCCGCTATACCGGCGCGGTGTCGGCATCGACATGTCGCGCGAGATGCTGACTGTGGCGCGTGCCAATCTCGACAAGGCAGGCGTTTCGAATGCTCAGGTGCGGCAGGGCGATATCTTCGCGCCGCCGGTCGAGCGCGACGCCTTCGATCTCGTCACCATCCACCAGGTGCTGCACTATCTCGACGATCCCGCGCGCGCCATCCACGAGGCGGCGCGGCTTTTGCGGCCGGCCGGGCGGCTGGTCATCGTCGACTTCGCGCCGCACACGCTGGAATTCCTGCGCGACGAACACGCGCATATGCGGCTCGGCTTTTCCGACCGGCAGATCGCCGACTGGTTTGCGGAAGCCGGCCTCGATCTCGAGGACAGCCAGGAGTTCGAGCCGCGCGGCGGCAACGAAGCCAGGCTCACTGTAAAGCTCTGGCTTGGGCGCGACCGCCGCCTGCTGATCGCCGACCCTTCCAACGACACAAGGCAGATAAGGGAAATTGCCTGATGAACCAGTTCCGCTTTTCCCGCCGCCCCGACATTGGCGACAAGGTCAGGGTTTCCTTCGAGTTCTTCCCGCCCAAGACCGACGAGATGGAGGCGAGGCTGTGGGACACGGTCACCCGGCTGGAGCCGCTGAAGCCGAAATTCGTCTCGGTGACCTATGGCGCCGGCGGCTCGACGCGTGAGCGCACTGCCCGCACGGTGAAGCGCATCCTGACGGAAACCGTTATTCCGGCCGCGGCGCATCTGACCTGCGTCGGTGCAACGCGCGACGAGGTCGACGCGGTCATCCAGGATTACAAGTCGATCGGCATCAACCGATTCGTTGCGCTGCGCGGCGACCCGGCCTCGGGTGTCGGCGAACCCTATCGCCCGCATCCCGGTGGCTACGAGAATGGTGCGGAACTTGTCGCCGGACTCAAGAAGATCGCGGATTTCGACATCTCCGTCGCGGCTTATCCGGAAAAGCATCCGCAAAGCCCCGATTTCGCCACCGACATCGAGATGCTGAAACGCAAGGTCGACAATGGTGCGACGCGCGCCATCACCCAGTTCTTCTTCGACAATGATCTCTACGAGCGCTATGTCGAGCGCGTCCGCCGCGCCGGCATCTACATCCCCATCGTGCCGGGCATCCAACCGGTTCACAGTTTCAAGCAGGTCGCAAACTTCTCCGCGAGGGCCGGCGCGCATGTGCCCGGCTGGCTGGCGGAGCGGTTCGAGGGCCTTGACCGAGATCCGCAGACGCACGCGCTGGTGGCGTCGGCGGTGGCGGCCGAACAGGTCATGGACCTGGTCGAGCGCGGGGTCGGGGATTTCCATTTTTATACGATGAATCGAGCCGATCTGGTTTTTGCCATCTGCCACATGATCGGCATCCGCTCACACGAAGCCGAGGCGACGGGTTCGGCTGCGGCTTAGAGCAATTCCCCGTTCGGAATTGCGTCAAACAAAGAGCTTCCGAAATGCAAAAAGGCCGGGTAAAAACCCGGCCTTTTTCGATGGTTTTGACTATGTGGTGCTGGTCTTCCCCGTCTTGGCGGGTCAGGGAAGAAAGCCCATAATGAGGGCTCCGATGAAGGCGAACGCAGCACAGATCATCAATGCGTTGATAGGCCTCGTAAGTCCCATGACATAGCCTCCTCTTAAAGAGCTATGTCCGAGAGTCTAGGTTCATTTGTGCCACAGGCAAGCGGAAAATGTGCTGCATTGCGACGTAATTGCTAAATTTGCGACCCGCCTTTTGCCGTTAGGCATTGAAACTCTTCGGCAAAAACCCGCTTCAGACCTGTGAATAAAATGTGGCGGCGATGTGTCACTATCGTGTCATGGCAGCGCTACCGCGGCGCTAACGCCTTCCGAACAGCCGTCCGTCGATAGTGACGAGGCCAAGTGCGATCAGCACCACGCCGCCGATTTCGAACAGTTCAAGCCGTTCGCCGAGGAACAGGAAGCCGAGCAGCATGGCGCTGGCCGGCACGATGAGCGTGACCAGCGAGGCATTGGTGGCGCCGGCCGAGGCGACGAGGTTGAAATAAAGGATGTAGGCGAAGGCGGTGGACAAAAGCGCCAGCGCCAGCACGGCGACCCAGACCGGAGGTGAGGCTGAGAACAGGCCCGCCGGACCATAGGTGAAGAACACGATCGGGATCATGATGATGGTCGAGGCGGTCAATTGTCCCGTGGCGATGACCGGCGATGGCACGCCCTTGAAGCGGCGGGCGACCATCAGCGCCACGCCATAGGACAGCGACGCGCCGATCAGCGCGAATTTGGCCCAGACCGGGCCGCCGAGCCCGGCAAGCAGGCCGGGGCCGATCATCACCGCCGTGCCGGCGACACCGAGCGCAATGCCGGCCAGCTTGTTCCAGGACAGTTTTTCGTCTGATGTCAGCGCGTTGGCGAGGATCAAAGTCCAGAACGGTGTCGTTGCGTTGAGCACCGAAGCGACGCCCGCGCCAAGCTGGGTTTGGCCGGCGAAGATCAGCGAGAAGGGGATGACATTGTTTGTGAACGCCAGCAGGAAGAACAGGCCAGCATGGGGAAGCGCGAGGCGGAAAGACGGTCCGCGAATGGCGAGATAGAGCTGCAGCGCGATCGCCGCGATGGCGACGCGAAACAGCACCAGCACCAGCGGATGAAGTTCCGCCACCGCGATGCGGGCAAAGAAGAACGAGCCGCCCCAGATCGCACCGAGCAGCAGGAGCTGTCCCCAGTCCTTGAGCACCATCGGCCCGCGTGGCGCTGATGTCGCGGCCATTGCCATGTCAATCGTCCTCCCCAGACGGCCTGAATGCCAGCCGGTCAGCCAGAACGCATATCGGGTCTGGCGACAAGGGCCACCCGAAACCTGACTGATGGCAAACACTGCCACTTGGATCTAGCGCAGCTGCGTCAGTGCCACGAGACACAGAATTGTTTTCATTGCAGCGCCGCGCGTCCTGGGACGCGCAAAGGACGCTGCAAGACTCATATCTGGCGCATGATCCTTTCCGAAAGTCGAAATCGACTTTCGGGGTCATGCGCTAGCCGCTAGCTTGGATTAATTGTGCGCAGCCGAGATGAGGATTCGTCCATGCAGCGATTCGAGAATGTCCGCGAGGCGGCACTGGCGCTTCGCCCGGACGATCCAGTCTATTGCTTCCGCCCGCAGGTGCTGATGGCGGATGCCAGGCAGTTCATGGGCATGTTCCCCGGCAAGACCGCCTATGCGGTCAAGACCAATGGCGAGCCGATCGTACTCAAGGCGCTGGTCGAGGCCGGCGTCACCGCTTTCGACGTCGCCTCGCCCGGCGAGTTCGCCGCCGTGCGCGCGGTCTCACCCGATGCCGAGATGCTCTACATGCATCCGGTCAAGGCGCAGTCGGACATCAAGCTGGCACTGGAGAAGTACGCCATCCGTGTCATTTCGCTCGACCATGAGGACGAGATCACCAAGCTGACACGGGTGGTGCGGGCGCTCGACATCGATCCGGGCGCGATAGCCGTGTTCGTGCGGGTGCAGACCAAGGGGCTTGCCGCCTACGAACTGTCGAAGAAGTTCGGCGCCGGGCCGGCCTATGCGGTCGATCTGGCGGAGCGGCTGAACCGCACTGGCTACAAGGTCGGCCTGTGTTTCCATGTCGGCAGCCAGATCGAGGATCCCGATACCTATGAGCGGGCGCTGGCCTCAGCCAACTGGGTGCGCAACCGCCTGACCTTCGACATTGCCGGGCTCGATGTCGGCGGCGGCTTTCCGGCCGAGTATGGGCATGATCCCAACCGCAAGCACATCGAGATGCCGTCGCTCGGTCAGATCATGTCGCGGCTTTCCGGCGACCTGAAGGAGTACCAGTTCGACCAGATACCGCTGGTTGCCGAGCCCGGCAGGGTGATTGTGGCGCGCTGCCTGTCGCTGATCGTGCGGGTGCTCTTGCGCAAGGGCAAGCGGCTCTACATCAATGACGGCATCTGGGCGTCGCTGTCGGACTCCTGGACCGGCAAGATCACGCTGCCGGCGCGTTTCATCCCCGATCCGGCGATCCGCTCGCGCAATGGCGAGGAAAAGAACATCGTGCCGTTCAAGGTCTGCGGCGCGACCTGCGATTCCGTCGATATCCTGTCAAGGCCGTTCTGGCTGCCGGAAACGGTCGACACCGGCGACTGGATCGAGATTGGCCATATCGGCGCCTATTCGTTGTCGCTCAGAACCCGCTTCAACGGCTTCTACCCCGACACCTTCGTCGAGGTGACGACGCCGTTCGACGAAGGCGACGCGCCGGTGGGGTTCGCGAGTTTGGAGACGATGGCTGATTAGTGAGTGGTGAGTAGTGAGTAGTGAGTAGTGAGTAGTGAGTAGTGAGTAGTGAGTAGTGAGTAGTGAGTAGTGAGTAGTGAGTAGTGAGTAGTGAGTAGTGAGTAGTGGTGCGCGGCTCTTGAGGCCCTCACTAATGACTATTCACTACTGACTACTCACTTACAACTTCGCCAAAAGCTCCGGTGTCGGCCAGCCGTCCACCGGCAGGCCAAGGCGCGTCTGCTCCTTGCGGATCGCTTCGCGGGTGTTGGTGCCGAGGATGCCGTCGACCGTGCCGACATCGTAGCCCCTGGCTTCCAGTTTCGTCTGCAGCGCCTTCATCTGCTCATTGTCGAGGCCGGTCTCGGGATTGCGCGGATCGAACTGTGGTGCGCCCGCCAGCCTGGCGGCGAGGTTGGCAGCGGTCAGCGCGTAGGTGAAGGACTGGTTCCATTCGAGATAGACGTCGAAATTGTCGTAGGTGAGGAAGGCTGGCCCCTTGCGGCCCATGGGCAGCGCGAGGCCCGCTTTCAGGCCGTTGTCGACCAATGGTGCACCGCTGGGGTAGGTGACGCCCCATTGCGCCCACTGCGTCAGCGGCAATTTGTTGGTGCGCCCGGTCTGGTCCCACGGCATGTCGTCGGGCACGCGGACTTCCTGGATCCAGGGTTCGTCACGTTTCCAGCCGCGCGACAGCACCTTGTTGGCGGTGGTCATGATCACATCGGGCACGCTGCCGCGCAGGTCGACCTTGCCGTCGCCATCGCCGTCGACGCCGCGCGCCACATAGTCGGAAGGCAGGATCTGCGTCTGGCCGATCTCGCCGGCCCAGGCACCCCTGACATCGGCCGGCACCACACCGCGATCGATCAATTCCAGAAGCGGCACCATCTGGGGCCGGAACAGTTGCGGGCGGCGGCAATCATGGGACAGCGTCACCAGGGCGCTCAGCGTGTGGAAATCGCCCTGCACGGCGCCGAAATCGGTCTCCAGCGCCCAGAAGGCGGCGATGATCGGTGCCTGGACGCCGAATTGCTGGTCGGCACGAGCGAAGACATCGGCGTATTTCTTCAGGTTCGCCGCGCCCTGCTTCAGCCGGTAGGCCGCGATCATGCGGTTGGAAAATTCGATGAAGGTCTGGGTGAAAACGCCCTGGGCGCGGTCGCGTGCCAGAACCTTGTCGTCGATGGTGGCATCCTCCAGCGCGTCGAGACCCACGGCACCGACACCGGCAGCCTTGGCTTCCGCCGCCACGCCCTGCTTCCAGACTTCGAAGTCGCCGCCACATTCCTGCGCCATCGCCGGCAAGGCCGTGGCGCACAAGAATAGCGCCGCGAGGGCTTGGGACCGCAGTCGCATCAGCTTCCTTTCGAACGAATGAGGGCATTTGTCGTGCCCCCCACGGAAGCCCAACGCCCTGAATTACCGGCGGTTGCACTCTTTGCCGCCGGCTGTGTCGAAAGCAGGCGGCAGGCCCGGTGTCAACGGTGTTCTGCCGCAGGCCCTTGTTTCGGGCGGCTTCGCTGCCGTTGAACCGGTGTCAACGGGTGTTCTGCCGCAACCACTTGTTCCACGCGGCCTCACTGCCGTTGAAGACGTTGATGTCGGACTTGCCGGTCATGCCCGGAACTATGCCGGTTCCGGTGTATTGCCAGAACGTGAAGGGGTGACTGCCGTATTTTTCGCGCGGGTGGCCGGCGACGGAACGCAGCCAGTAGGGATAGCCGCGGAAGGTCGATAGCTGGTTGTCGTCGAAGAAGTCGACCGAGGTGTAGATGATCGGCTTCTTGCCATAGTGCCGTTCGACGATTTCGAGGAAGGTGGTCATCTCCGCGCGCACCGTGGCGGCATCGGGACGCAACCTGCAGGTTGGCGACTTCGGGTTCCACTCCATGTCGAGGACCGGCGGCATCGCCGAGCGGTCGACCGGGACGTTCTGGATGAACCAGCGCGCCTGCTGGGCGGCGGGCGTGCAGAAGTAGAAGAAGTGGTAGCCCGCGCGCGGAACGCCGGCGGCTTTCGTGCGGGCCCAGTGTTCGTTGAAATATTCATCGAAGCGGTCACCGCCCTCGGTCGCCTTGATGAAGGCGAAGGAGATGCCGCTGGCCTTGGCAGCCGGCCAGTCGACCGACGTCTGATATTTGGACACATCGGTGCCGTGGACGGCATAGTTCCACGGCGCGCCGCTGTCCCATTCATGCGGCTTGGAATCGGCGAAGCGCGGCGCGCGCACGGCAACCGTCGTCGGGCTACTGGACGCAGACGGCGACAGCGGCGAGAGATCGTCCACCGTCGAGCAGGCGCTAAGCAGCGTCAGCATGATGAGGCCCGCAAGACGGCGCATCGCAACTCCCGAGCCGGATTCAGCCGGTCGCTGATGGGTCTGTGCATTGATGGCCGGCGCTTGGTCTGGCCCCCGACGAGCGATCGCCCCACAGCATCGCCCGGTATCTTCGTTGTCGTGCATGTCGTTGTCCCAAAACCGCTGCGCAGTTTTGGGCGACATGCATTGATCGCCGAACATGGTTGATATCAGGTTGACGGCGCTCGACAAGCACTGCGATTTGCGGAAGCAATGGCGGCAAATCGATGACATAAGCGTCAGGCAGGGGCCTGGGAGGAAACAAATGCGGATCGTCGCCAAGATCGTCAAATGGCTGCTTGGCCTGGTCGTGCTGGCGATCGCCGCGCTCTTTGCCTGGCTTTACATCGCACCGCCGGAATTGATCCGTGTCGGCTCGGGCTATTCGGCCAAGATCGTCTGCTCGAACGTCTTCATCGCCGGTCGCGACGCCAATGAGGTGCTCGCGGTCGACGTGCAGGCGCCTGGGCACCCGCTGCTGCGGCTGATGCGGGTCTCGGTGGACAAGAACAGGGGAACGGTCTCGGCGAGCCTGCTCGGCTTCCTTGGCAAGAGCCTCGCCGTCGCCCGTGACGGGCTGGGCTGCGCTTCGGTTCCCGATGGCAATGTCGGCAAGACGCGACGGACGGCGGTCTATGTCGAACCGTCGGCGGTCAGCCAGGACGCGCTGTGGCCGGAGGGCGAGCGGGTCGAGCCATCACAGGACCCGGTGATTGCCAAGCTGCTCGACGATGCGGCGCTGACCGGCACCGGCATGCGCGCGGTGGTGGTGGTCAAGAATGGCCGCGTCGTCGCCGAGCGCTATGGCACGGGCTTCTCGGCAAAGACGCCGATGCTCGGCTGGTCGATGACCAAGACGGTGAACGCGGCGATCGTCGGCACGCTGGTCAAGGACGGCAAGATGGCGGTCGACAACAAAGGCCTGTTCGCGCCATGGAAGGCGGACGGCCGCGCCGCGATCAGCCTTGCCGACATGATGGCGATGTCGAGTGGACTGGAGTTCAACGAGGACTATGGCGACGTCGCCGACGTCACGCGCATGCTCTACCTCGAACCCGACATGGCGGGCTTCGCCGAAGCCAAGCCGCTGGCGGCCGAGGTCGGCAAGGTGTTTTCCTATTCGAGCGGCACGGCGGTGATGCTGTCACGCCTCTGGCAGGACGCGATCGGCGACAAGGGCAAGGCGCTGACGTGGCCGCGAACGGCGCTGTTCGAGCCGCTCGGCATGCACAGCGCGGTGCTCGAGACCGATGAACAGGGCACCTTCGTCGGCTCGTCCTATCTCTATGCCACGGCGCGTGACTGGGCCCGCTTCGGCCAGTTCCTGCTGCAACGTGGCGTGTGGAACGACAACCAGGTGCTGCCGGCCGGCTTCGTCGACTGGATGCGGGAGCCGACGCCCGCCTCGAAAGTCTACGGCAAGGGCCAGTTGTGGATCGAGGCACCGGGCGACGAGAAAAAGCCCGGCGCTGGCGTGGCGGCGGGCCTGCCCAAGGACACCTATTGGATGGAAGGCCATGACGGGCAGACGGTCACCATCATTCCCTCGGAGCAACTGGTGGTGGTGCGGCTCGGGCTGACGCCGGCCAAGCTCGGCTACCGTCCGCAGACGATGATCGGGGCTCTGGTGACGGCGCTACACTAGTTTTTGTGGACGCGGCCCGATAACGGCGAGCCAGGCATAGCCGCGATAAAGTGTGCGGAAACGGAAGCTTGCGCCGGTTCGCCGAGATTCCGATTCCAGCACCTCGCGCAGGGTCGAGCGCGGCGCGACGTGGAACTTTTTGAGCCAGCCGCGCAGCACCATCCGGAACCAGCCTGGCAGGCCTTCCTGCTGGCCGAAATCGACGACGTGCAGCGAACCATTCGGTGACAGCGCGGCAAGTGCCGCCGACACCGTCTTTTCCCAGCCGGGGATCATCGACAGCGAATAGGACACGAAGATGCGGTCGAACCGCTCGACGCCATAAAGCGTGCCGGCATCGAAATCAGTGGCGTCGCCCCTTGCCAGCATGACGCGGCCGGACAAGCCTTCACGGGCAATCGCGGCGCCGGCCGTCTCCAGCATTTCGGCCGAAATGTCGAGGCCGAACAAGCGTGCGTCGGGATAGCGGCGCGCAGCAAGAATTATGTTGCGGCCGGTGCCGCAGCCGAGTTCAAGCACGGTGCCGCCAGCCGGTACGTCGAGCCCCGAGATCATCAGGTCGCGACCGAGCAGGTAGTATTTGCGGGTCAGGTCATAGATGTGGCGCTGCCAGCGATAGACGCCGTCCATCAGTTCGGCATGGTTGGCCGGCAGTTCGGTCGTGCTCATGCGGCACGCTTCACGTAGAGGTGGAAGCCGCCATAGATGGCCGAACGGTCGCGGGCCGAGAATTCGCGCGAAGCCTCGTCCTGATAGTTCCACTGGTCGAGCAACGAACTGGAGACCCGGCCGGGCAACAGGCTGGGCTCGGCGGCGGTACGGAAGATGACGCGGGCGCCGGCCGACGCGGTGCGGGTGATTTCCGACCATAGCGCATTGAGCTGGTCATCGGTCATCCAGTCCTGCGCATCGAGCAGGATGAAGCGGTCGACCGCGCCGGCATCCTTGCCGGCTAGGAACTCGATCAGATTGGCATGGTGGACGGCAACGCGGTCGACATTGCCGCGGATGGTCTCGTAATTCTGCTTTTCGAGATAGGCGGGCAGGGCAGCCTCGCCGGGGTTCGGATAGCGGCGGGCAAAAGCCTGCCAGGCGAAGTAGTTGTTCACCAGCGGAAAATCGCAAGCGAGCTTTTCCAGCCGGGCCTTGAGCACACTGGCCATGGTGCCGTCACCTGACGTGATCAGCGAATCGTACTGCGCCGGCGGAATGCCGAGGCCGAACAGCGAGGCTTTGCGCGATGTCGCCCATTTCAGCAGCGGCTTGTCGAAGACTGGCGCCAGTTCCTCGTTGAAGAAGCGGCGCTGCTCGCCGATGTTGCGGGCCTGCATGATGCCGGCAGGATCGACGCCGAAGAACTTTGCCGTGCGATGGCCCATGGCGATGAACAGGCCGAGCAGGCCGGTCTGGTAGAAATTGCGATCGAAGACAGCGATGCGCCGGCGGCCGCGCCAGTTGCGGCGCTCCCAGTAGTGACGGCTGACCGGGTCCAAATGCGGCGCGATGAAACGGTTGTAGGCTTGCGAATTGTGGCTGGTGTCGGCGGCGCCGAAGAAGCGAAACAGGTCGCCCTGCGAAGGCAGGTGGCGCACTGCCTCCAGCTTCATGCGGTTCAACGCGATATGCGCGGCGTTGAGGTCGACGGCGTCAATTTGTGCCGGCGAACGGGTTAGGTAGGCGAGGATGTTGCAGCCGCCCGAGGCGATGGTGACGACGCGGTGACCCTGGCCGAGCTGCATCGCCTCCATGTCTACATCGGGGTCCTCCCAGATCTGCGGGTAGACGAGGCCGGAAAACAGGAAGGCGAACAGCCGCTCCGAAATGCCGGCTTTCGACAGCGGGCGGTTCTGGTAGACGGCCTTTCCGACTTCCTTGCCGCGGCGAAAAACCAGATCTGCGGAAACGTCCGTCATGGCAAGGTGATTCCCCATTTGCTTTGGCGCAAGCGGGTAGCGCAGGGTCATGACAGGCCGGTGACAGCCTGTTGACGCAAGTTCAGGCCTTGCCAAACCCGCCCGGCGTCGGCGTCGTCAGGATGACGGCGTCGCCGGCCTGAAGCACGGTCTGGTCGCAGGCCTTCAGCACGTCGATCGCACCGTCCTTGCGGCGGACCTTGGTCGAGCCGACTTCGCCGTCGCCGCCACCGTCCAAGCCTTGCGGCGGACGGTTGCGATGCGACGACAGGATCGCGCATTCCATCTTCTCGAGAAAGCGGATGGTGCGCTTGGTGCCGTCGCCGGCGCTCCATCTGCCCTTGCCGCCGGAACCTTCCCGAATGTGGAAATCCTCGAGCAGCACAGGAAAGCGCAGTTCCAGCACTTCCGGGTCTGTGAGGCGCGAATTGGTCATGTGGGTGTGGACGCCGGAAGTGCCGGCAAAGCCGCGGCCGGAGTTCATTTGGCCGGCGGGTGAGCCGGAACAGATCGTCTCGTAGTACTGGTACTGCTTGTTGCCGAAGGTCAGGTTGTTCATGGTTCCCTGCGCATTGGCCATGGCGCCCATGGCGCCGAACAGCGCGTTGGTGACGTGTTGCGAGGTCTCGACATTGCCGGCCACGACGGCGGCAGGGTAGGCGGGCTTGAGCATGCAGCCGTCGGGAATGATGATGTTGATTGGCCGCAGGCAGCCGGCATTCATCGGGATCATGTCCTCGACCATGACGCGGAAGGCATAGAGGACCGCCGCGCGGGCGACCGGCTCGGGCGCATTGAAATTGTTTTTCATGACCGGCGACGTGCCGGTGAAGTCGACAGTCGCCTCGCGCCTTTGCCGATCCACCGTGATCTTCACCTTGATGAGCTGGCCGGTATCGGTCGGATATTCATATTCGGAAGCGTCCGGCAGCCGCTCCAGCACGCGGCGCACGCTCTCGGCGGCGTTGTCCTGGACATGGCCCATATAGGCTTCGACGACATCGAGGCCGAAATGCGCGACCATCTTGTGGAGTTCGGCGACGCCTTTCTCGTTGGCAGCGATCTGCGCCTTGAGGTCGGCGATGTTCTGATGCGGATTGCGGGCCGGCCACCGGTGTTCGGTAAGCAGCGTTTCCAGTTCCTTCTCGCGGAAGCGGCCGCGATCGACGATGCGGAAATTGTCGAACAGCACGCCTTCCTCGTCGACCGTGGTTGCGAGTGGCGTCATCGAGCCGGGCGCCGTGCCGCCGATATCGGCGTGGTGGCCACGCGAGGCGGCCCAAAACAGGATTTTCTGCTGGGCGTCGTCGAAAACCGGCGTCACCACGGTGATATCGGGCAGATGGGTGCCGCCATTGTAGGGGGAGTTGAGGGCAAAGACGTCGCCGGGGTGGATGTCGCCGGAATTCAACCGGATGATGGTTTCGACCGAACGATCCATGGAGCCAAGATGCACCGGCATGTGCGGCGCATTGGCGACCAGCGCGCCGTTGTGGTCGAAGACGGCGCAGGAGAAATCCAGCCGCTCCTTGATGTTGACGGAATAGGCGGTGTTCTGCAGCGTCACGCCCATCTGCTCGGCGATCGACATGAACAGATTGTTGAAGACTTCCAGCATCACCGGATCGGCCTCGGTGCCGAGCGCTGCCTGCCGCTGCTTCTCCTCGACGCGGCGCAACAGCACATGGTTCTTGGCGGTGATCTTGGCCTGCCAGCCCGGCTCGACGACGATCGTCTGGTTCGGCTCGATGATCAGCGCAGGGCCGGCAATTCTATGCCCGGGCTTGAGCCCTTCGCGGCGAATGATGCCGGCGTCGCGCCAGATGCCGTCGGAAAAGATTTTTCCAACCTCCGAAGGATTTGCGGCGATATCTTCGAGCGCTGAATCGCTTTCGTCGCGTCCCGTGCCGCCGGTGTCTGTGCCTTCGACGCCGACCGTCTCGACGATCATAGGTTTGTTGTCATAGACGAAACCGAACTGCGCCTTGTGGGCAATTTCGAAATCGCGCTTGGCCTTGAAAATCGAGTCTTCCTCGAAATTCACCGGCAGTGTCGTGTCGGTGCCGTCATATCGAATGTGCAGTATCGGCTTTGCGGCAACCATGTCCTCGGCGATGCCTTGCACTGCGAATTCGGCGATGACGGCCTTTTTCAAGGTGGCGATCAGGTTGCCGATCTCGGTTCTGGACTCTTCCGCCAGCGGCTTCAGCAGCGCCTGCTGGCGCGAGGCAAAAACCGAGGACAGGCCAATGCCATAGGCCGACAGCAGGCCGGAAAAGGGATGAATCAGCACCGCTTCCATGCCGAGCGCGTCGGCAACCAGGCAAGCATGCTGGCCGCCGGCGCCGCCGAAGCAATTGAGCAGATATTCGGTGACGTCGTAGCCGCGCTGGACGGAAATCTTCTTGATGGCACTGGCCATGTTTTCCACGGCGATGGTGACGAACCCTTCGGCGACAGCCTCCGGCGTGCGGCCATCGCCGATTTCGGCGGCCAGTGCGGTAAATTTTTCGCGCACCGTCTCGACGTCGAGCGGCTGATCCTGGGCGGGACCAAATATCCTCGGAAAGAAATCGGGCTGCAGCTTGCCCAGCATGACATTGGCGTCGGTGACGGCCAGCGGTCCGCCGCGGCGATAGGCGGCCGGGCCGGGGTTGGCGCCGGCGGAATCGGGTCCGGCGCGGAAACGGCCGGCCTCGTAGTGTAGGATCGAGCCGCCGCCGGCGGCGACAGTGTGGATGCGCATCATCGGCGCGCGGATGCGCACGCCGGCGACCTCGGTGTCGAAGGCACGCTCATACTCGCCATCAAAGTGGGCGACATCAGTGGAGGTGCCGCCCATATCGAAACCGATGACCTTGCCGAAGCCGGCAAGCTTCGCCGTCTCGACCATGCCGACAACGCCGCCCGCTGGCCCGGATAGCAACGCGTCCTTGCCCTGGAACATGTCGGCGGCGGTCAGGCCGCCAGAGGACATCATGAACATGAGGTGGGGAGATTGGCCGGGCGCCGCGCCCAATTCCCCAGCCACCTTCTGCACATATCTCGACAGGATCGGCGACAGATAGGCGTCGACCACGGCGGTGTCGCCGCGGCCGACCAGCTTGATCAGCGGCGACACCTCATGGCTGACGGAAACCTGGCCGAAGCCGAGCTTTCGGCAGACCTTTGCCACCGCCTTCTCGTGGTCGGGATATTTCCAGGCATGCATGAAGACGATGGCGACGGCGTCGATGCCATCGGCTTTCGCCTGCTCGATCGCTGGCCGGCAAGCGGCGATGTCGAGCAGCCGTTCGATGCTGCCGTCGGCGCGCACGCGCTCGTCGATCTCGATGACGCGCTCATAGAGCTGTTCTGGAAGGATGATCTCCTTGGCGAAGATGTCCGGCCGCGCCTGATAGGCGATCTTCAGCGCGTCGCGAAACCCCTTGGTGATGAGCAGCAGAACCCGGTCGCCCTTGCGCTCCAGAAGGGCGTTGGTGGCGACGGTGGTGCCCATCCTGATGTCGCCGATCAGGCCCGGCGGGATTGCGCCGCCGGAGGACAGGCCGAGAAGGTCGCGAATGCCCTGGATGGCGGCATCGGCATAGGCTTCGGGATTTTCGGAGAGAAGTTTGCGCGGATGCAGCCCGCCTTGCGGGTCGCGGCCGATGACGTCGGTGAAGGTGCCGCCGCGATCGATCCAGAAATCCCACGTCGCGGTCATGACAGCACCCAGCAGTTTCAGTTCGATTTGTTCAACACATCCTGTTAGTTCGCCGTTGTCTGACGGGCAATCGCAAACGGGCCAGATGATGTTACATATGGAAACGCAACGTTACGAAACTCATGGCCGTCTGATGCATTTCCCCTTCGACCGTTCACCGCAACGTGAACGTGTAGTGAAGGAGAGATGTTATGAAAAAGCTCATTCTTGCGTCCGTTTCCGCTTTGGCGTTGCTCGGCGTTGCTGCCTGTAGCGACAGCGGCACGGACAACACCACCACCCAGAGCACCAATCCGCCGGCCGCCGAGCAGCCGATGAAGCCGGCGACGCCGGAAGCCACGCCGCCGGCCGCAACGCCTCCGGCAACCGATAACTCGACCACGAAGAGCATCACACCCGAGAAGCCTGCCGAGCCGGCTCCGGCAACACCAGCTCCTGCGCCCGCGCAGTAGTCAGCAAAGCAGTACTCGTGTGATGATTGAGGAAGGCCGGCTTGTGCGCCGGCCTTTCTCATATTGTCCGCGCCCCGTGGCTACATCCCCTTCGGCGCCACAGCGACCGGTTGCGCCAAGGCTGCGGCACTGTCCCGGCTTGATAGCAAGGGGCCGTGGCCCTAAGAAGCAGGCCATGTCGATTTGGGATCGCCTTGGCGAGTTCATCACGCGCGTTTCATCCTCAACCTCGTCGGGCGTTGCCGACGTCGTGGAGGCCGTGCGCACGGTTTTCTCCGGCGACGCTGACCTGCGCCGGCGTGTCGCCTTCTCGGTGGCGATGATCGCGCTGTCGGCCAAGATGGCCAAGGCCGATGGTATCGTGACCCAGGACGAGGTGCGCGCGTTCCAGGAAATATTCGAGGTACCGCCGAAGGAGACGCGCAATGTGGCGCGGCTGTTCGATCTCGCCCAGCGCGACGTCGCCGGTTTCGAAACCTATGCCGAGCGGATGGCGCAACTGTGCGGCTCGGGCCATTCCAACTGCGTGATGCTGGAAGACATACTCGACGGTCTGTTCCACATCGCCAAGGCCGATGGGCTGGTGCATGAGCGCGAAGGCCACTTCCTGCATCGTATCGCCGAGATTTTCCGCATCGACGAGGCCCATTACGAGAGCATCATGGCGCGGCACGTCAATCTCGGCGCCGGTGATCCCTATGTTGTGCTCGGCATCGAACGCGGCAAGCCGTTCGAAGAGGTCAGGAAGCGTTATCGCAAGCTGGTCTCCGACAATCATCCGGACCGGCTGATCGCGCGCGGCCTGCCGCAGGAGTTCATCAAGATCGCAACGACCCGGGTGGCGGCGATCAACGCCGCCTATGAGATGATCGAGCGGGGCCTGCGGCACGCATGAGCGGCTTCCTGCCCGACGAGCCTAGCGCCGAGGTCAGGGTATCGCCGAATTTTGGTCCGCGGCGCGACACGCTCAGGCCCGACATGATCGTGCTGCATTACACTGGAATGGCGACCGGCGCCGAAGCATGGCTGTGCGATCCGGCCAGCGAGGTCTCGTCGCACTATCTTGTGCATGAGAATGGCGACATCGTGCAGATGGTCAGGGAAAGCGATCGCGCCTGGCACGCCGGCAAGAGCTCGTGGTTCGGACGCGCCGACATCAATTCCTGTTCGATAGG
This sequence comes from Mesorhizobium waitakense, assembly GCF_056431085.1. Lineage (NCBI taxonomy): Bacteria > Pseudomonadati > Pseudomonadota > Alphaproteobacteria > Hyphomicrobiales > Phyllobacteriaceae > Mesorhizobium > Mesorhizobium waitakense. The sequence continues at coordinate 155,001 of NZ_JBWKME010000051.1, forward strand.
CATCGAGATCGTCAATCCGGGACATTCGCTGGGCTATCCCGGTTTTCCCAGACGGCAGATCGATGCGGTGATCGGCTTGTGCGCCGGGATCGCAGGTCGGCACTCGATTGCTGCCGAGCGGGTGCTGGCGCATTCCGACGTGGCGCCGGGGCGCAAGATCGATCCGGGCGAGAAGTTTCCATGGCGGACGCTGTTTGCAGCCGGCGTCGGCCATCTCGTGGCGGCCGCACCCGTCAGGCGAGGGGCCGTGCTCAAGACCGGAGAGACCGGCGCCGATGTCGAGGCGTTGCAGTCGATGCTGGCGCTCTATGGCTATGGCGTCGAGATATCCGGCATTTTCGACCGGCAGACAGAGATTGTAGTCGAAGCGTTTCAGCGACATTTCCGGCCGCGCAAAGTGGATGGTGTTGCCGATGGCTCGACACAGCGGACGCTAGAAAGGCTGCTTGCTTCCGTAAGGTCTTGACCACGGGGGAAGCCGCTCCCAAAGTGCTCTTTCCAGTCCTTAAGTTACAAGCTGTCACTCAAAGTGACTTGCCTGGCCTTGTTTGGCACCAATTCGAGCTTCAAACGGCTGGCGTGCAAGGTGTCGGACCCCCCAGCCCCCCTGGATGTTCCGATATTGATTAAGCGTTGCTGCGTGAACACCTTCACGCGGTTCAGACAGAACAGGATCACATGCAGAAATTGACCGTTTTAACGGCAGCTGTTGCTGCCGGCGTAATGACTTTTGCCTTCGGTGCCGCGAATGCCAGTCCTCGGGCTGATCAAGGGCTCGTCGCGGTATCCGCAAAACCCAGCAAGGCAGGCCATGATGCCAAGGCCACGAAACGGTCTTCCGTGAAAATGGAAAAGGCAAGTTTTGCCAAGCCGAAGAAATCCGCCAAAAGGCAGACGAAGCGCGGCCGCAAGACATTGGACATGGCGACAACGGCGTCGATCGGCCTCAGGAACGTGGCTGCGTCGACGGCAGCAGTGGCCGGCGGCGGTCAGTATTCGGCGATCGTCGCGCGCTATGCCGCGAGCTACGGCGTACCGGTTTCGCTCGCTCACGCAGTCATCAGCATCGAGAGCAACTACCGGCCGAACATGGTCGGCAGCGCCGGCGAGATCGGCCTGATGCAGATCAAGCCGGCGACGGCACGGATGATGGGCTACAACGGTTCGGCAAAGGGCCTCTTCGACCCCGACACCAACATCAAATACGGCATGAAGTACCTCGCCATGGCGCAGGATCTCGGCGGCGGCACCACCTGCGGCACGATCTTGAAATATAACGCCGGCCATGCCGCAACGCGGATGAACCCGGTGTCGGCCGCCTATTGCAGCAAGGTCAAGGTGCAGATGGCGGCGCTTTAGCCGACTGGTTGCGTGGAGCCGGCCGGAGCGGCCGGCTTTTTCGTTTGCGTTTTCGAGCGTGAACCCCTTTATACGCCTTGCCAGCTGGCCGGGCGGCCGCACCCGCAACAGCCGAAAGGCCGCGGGTGAGGAAAGTCCGGGCTCCATGGAGACACGGTGCCGGTTAATGGCCGGCGGGGGCGACCCCAGGGAAAGTGCCACAGAAAGCAAACCGCCACGATCTAATCGGGGCAAGGGTGAAAGGGTGGGGTAAGAGCCCACCGCGCGACTGGCAACAGGAGCGGCACGGTAAACCCCACCGGGAGCAAGACCGAATAGGGGCGGTGCGAGGGGAAACCCTCGAGGGCTGTTTCCGGCTCACCGTCCGGGTAGGTTGCGTGAGGCGCATGGCAACATGCGCCCAAGATGAATGGCCGCCACGTTCTCGCCTCGCAAGGGGCGAGGGCCATACAGAACCCGGCTTACAGGCCAGCTGGCAATTCTCTCCACGACATCGAAAGAAGTCTTTGAGATCAGCAGGTTGCGCCCTCGGGCGCGCCTGCCGATTCAAGCTGTTCAGCTACTTACCCTCGAAAGCGGGGAGCCTACCTGTTGCTTGAAGCTGGTGCGATTAAATCGTACCATGGGTCAGAATGGCATCAGGAGCCTATCATGGGACAGGTCGACAAACGCAGCATCACGCTGTCGCCGGAACTGGCGCAGGCGGTGGATGACGTGGTCGCGGCCGGCGAATACGCATCGGCGAGCGAGGTGATCCGCGATGCGCTCCGGCAATGGAAGGACCGGCGCGATCTGCATGGCTACACGGTCGAGGAGTTGCGCAAGCTGGTCCAGGAGGGGATCGACAGCGGGCCGGGACGATTTGCATCGATGGATGAAATCAAGGCTGAGGCGCGGAGACGCTTGCGATCTGACGACGCAGCATGAATTTGCTGCCCATCGTTCGGAACGCACGCACGGAAGACGACCTGATCGCAATCTGGCTTCATATTGCACACGATAGCGAGGTTGCAGCCGACCGGTTACTCGATCGCATCGAGGCACGGTGGCAGCAACTGGCTACCTATCCCTTCTCAGGCGCGCCGCGCGACGATATCTCGCCCGGCATCCGTCATTTGGTGGTCGGCGATTACCTCACTCTGTACCGGGTCGGTGACGACGCGATCGAAATCATCCGCGTGCTGCACGGCAAATGCAAGATCGAAGCCGACGACCTCGGTTCATGATCGACGCCCCGGTCAGCCGCTGATCTTGTCCAGCGACGCCTCGATCGCCTTCCAGAGCTCTTCCACCGGCTCACAACCGACCGAGAGGCGAACGAAACCGGCGGCAACCGCATCGCCTCTCTTAGATCGGCGTTCGGCGGAGCTATGGACGCCGCCAAAGGATGTTGCGGCCTGCATCAGATCGCAGTTGTTGATGAAATCCTCGGCCTTGTCTTCAGAGGCAAGCTCGAAAGAGATGAGAAAGCCGAAGCGCTCCATCTGGGCGCGGGCAAGGTTGTGCGATGGGTCGCTCTCCAGTCCGGGAAAACGCAGGCCGCTGATTGCCGGGTGGCCCTTCAGCCGCCGTGCGATCACTTCCGCTGAAGAGCACATGCGGTCGAAGCGCACATCCAGCGTTTCGAGGCCGCGATGCACCAGCCATGCCTCGAACGGTCCGGGAATACTGCCGGAGGTTTCGCGCCAACCGGTCACGGCGGCGATGATATCGGCATTGCGGCTGGCGACATGGCCGAACAGCACGTCGGAATGGCCGTTGGGCGCCTTGGTGTCGGCGGCAACGACTATATCGGCGCCATGGTCGAGCGGGCGCTGGCCGAAGGGCGTCATGGTGGTGTTGTCCACGGCAAGGAGCGCACCGGCCAGGTGAGCGGTTTTTGCAACGGCCGCGATATCGCAGATGTCCAGTCCCGGGTTGGCTGGCGTTTCGACGAAGGCAAGGCGGTAACCTTCGAAGCCACCGTCGAGGAAGGTCGATGTCGGCCTCATATCGTAGGTGACGCCAAACGGCTTCAGGAAGCGATCGGCCAGAGCCCTTGTCGTGTGGTAGCCGTCCGAAGGCAGCAGGATACGATCACCACCCTTGAGCAGGCCGAAAAACAACGAACAGATTGCAGCCATCCCGGACGGAAAGGCGACGCAGGGTGCACCTTCCAGATGCGCCAGCATATGCTCGACCGCGTCCCAGGTCGGGTTGCTGAAGCGGCCATACTCATCGAAACCGTTGGCGTCGCCGGGGGTGTGATAGATCGCGGCCATGGTCAGCGGCAGCGGGATCGGATCACCCTTGGCGAACCCCCTGTCGCGCAGATGGGGAAGTGCCGCAGCGCGTTCGTTCGCTGTTTCAGACATCGATTCTCAGACCCTCTTGGTGACCGACGAGATGCGGCGAGACGCTATGCCGGGCGGTGGCTTGCGGCAAGGCGCGTCCGGTTGGGCCAGGCGGGTCTAAACGCTTCGTTAGGCTTAATGGACCATAAAGACGAGACGTGCCGTCAAGGCTGCTCTCATTGGTCGCGGCGCGCGTGTTTGTGAAGCCATTCCCGTTGACGCCCATAGTGCCCCATGATATCCCATTTCGATACTCAAGCCTTCGTTCCGCGTCAGGGTAAAGCGTACGCCAATCGGGCAGCCGCGGCGGCTGTGCGTTTGCCGGTCTTTGCCCGTATGGACGAGGTGGGTTCGGGTCAGGGGACGCGCCGCGGCGGCACGTGCGACAAGATGGAGAGGGGTGCGGCGGCGCAAGCGGCTGTGACGTTTAATGGACCGGTTTCTGTCAAATACGGTGAGCAGGATCGATGCGAAGGGGCGGGTTTCCGTTCCGGCGCATTTCCGTGCCGTCGTGCAGAAGCGCGGCTATTCGGAGCTCTATGGGCTGCGCTGCCTCGACCAGCCGGCGATGGATGTCGGGGGGCTCGACCTGCTCGACCGCTACGAGGAGCGCATCGCGCTCGAAGATCCCTTCCTGCAGACGGCGGACGACATGTCGTTCTTCTGCCATGGCGATGGGGCCTTCCTGAAGGTCGACCAGGACGGCCGCATCACGTTGAGCGATTTCATTCGCGAGCATACCGGCATTTCGGCGGAGGTGGCCTTTGTCGGGCGCGGCAATTTCTTTCAGATCTGGGAGCCGGGACGGCTAGCTGCCTATGGGGCGCAGGCGCGTGCCCGGCTTTTGCAGCTTCGGCAGGGGACGAAGCCTGGGGAGCGACTGGAATGACGGTGGGCCACGGCGATGACCTTCACGCCGTTGGCGGATCGGCCCGCCACATTCCGGTCCTCCTTGGCGAAGTGCTCGAAGCGCTGGCGCCGGCGGAGGGCGAGATCATCATCGACGGCACGTTCGGCGCCGGCGGCTACACCAAGGCCATTCTGGCGACGGGCGCTTCCGTCGTGGCGATCGACCGCGATCCGGATGCCATCGCGGCCGGGCGCGATCTCGAGGCGCAATCCGGCGGCCGATTGAGGTTGGTGCAGGCGCCGTTCTCGACGCTGGACGAGCATGTCGAGAGCGCCGACGGCGTCGTGCTCGACATCGGCGTGTCCTCGATGCAGCTCGACCAGGCCGAACGCGGGTTCTCGTTCCGTGCCGACGGGCCGCTCGACATGCGCATGGCGCAAGCGGGCCTTAGCGCCGCCGATGTCGTCAATTCCTTCAAGCCGGGCGATCTCGCCCGCATCTTCGGGTTCCTCGGCGAGGAGCGTCACGCCGGCCGTATTGCCCGCATGATCGAGGCTCGCCGTGAAAAGCGGCCGTTCGAGCGCACGCTGGAGCTCGCGGACGCCATCGAGACACATGTCGGCCGCGCGCCAAAGGACAAGATCCATCCGGCCACGCGCGTCTTCCAGGCGTTGCGCATCTTCGTCAATGACGAGCTTGGCGAACTGGCGAAGGCCTTGTTGGCCGCCGAACGCGCGCTGAAGCCGGGCGGGCGGCTCGCCGTGGTGACGTTCCATTCGCTGGAAGACCGCATCGTCAAGCGCTTCATCGCCGATCGCGCCGACGCCGTGACCGGCTCGCGCCATATGCCCGAGGCACAGACGCGCACCGCGACCTTCCGCAAGGCGGGCGGCGGCGTGACTGCAGGCGACGCCGAGGTCGCGGCCAACCCGCGGGCCCGTTCGGCCCGGCTGCGCGCGGCCATCCGCACCGAGGCACCGGCCCGCAACAGCGACTTTTCGATTTTCGGCCTTCCAAAACTTCCCGGCATCGACCGGTCGGGGGAGAGGTAAGCACGTGTTTCGTACCAGCGACATCGTCCTGATCGCCGTCATGGTTTCGGCGGCGGCCCTTACCTACAAGACCAAGCGCGAGGCCGAGGAACAATTGGCGGCGGTGCAGAAGATCCATGAGCAGATCCGCTATGAGGAGGACACGATCGACCTGCTCAAGGCCGATTGGAGCCTGCTCACCCAGCCGTCGCGGCTGCAGAAGCTGGCCGACCTCTACAAGTCGCAGCTCGAACTCCAGCCGGTCAGCGCCCGCCAGATCGTCGGTATCGGCGACCTGCCGGCCAAAGCCCTGGACATTCAGGACATTCTCAAAGGACGCGAGGGCGGTATGGCCGACAATTCCGACAAAGCGCCCCCAGACGGCAAGGATCCCGTTGTGACCGGAGGCATCGCCCAATGATCGGCAAACTGCTGAAGCGCAGCACCAAGGCCGGTGAAGGCGGATCGATCGTGGTCGAGGGCGCCCGCAAGGCGACCGGTGGCAAGGGCAGGACGCGCATCGTGATGACGATGGCGGTGTTCTTCGGCATCTTCGCGACCATTTCCGGGCGGCTGGTCTATCTCGGCTTCCAGACCCCCGACATGTCGGGCGGCCCGCAGAGCCGGGTAACCGCGTCGCGGCCCGACATTGTCGATCGCAACGGCGAAGTGCTGGCGACGGACATCAAGACGGCCTCGCTGTTTGCCGAACCGCGGCGCATCGTCGATGCCGACGAGGCGATCGAGAAGCTGTCGACGGTGCTGCCCGAGATCGACTACGAGCAGACCTACCACAAGCTCAAAAGCGGCGCCGGCTTCGTCTGGCTGCAGCGGCAGCTGACGCCCAAGCAGCAGTCCGATATCATGCAGCTCGGCATTCCCGGCTTCGGCTTCCGCACCGAAAAGCGCCGTTTCTATCCGAGCGGCGAGACCTCGTCCTACGTTGTCGGGCTCACCAACATCGACAACCAGGGCATCTCCGGCATGGAGAAATATGTCGATGAGCAGGGCCTGAGCGACTTGCAGGCATCCGGCCTGGCGGTCGCCAAGGATCTGAAGCCGGTGAAGCTTTCGATCGATCTGCGCGTCCAGCATGTGGTGCGCGACGAGATCGCCGCCGGCCTGGAGCGCTATCGCGCCATGGGCGCTGGCGCCGTTGTGCTCAACGTCAAGACTGGCGAAGTGGTGGCAATGGCCTCGGTGCCGGATTTCGATCCGAACAATCCCTACAATGCACAGGAGAAGGACCGGTTGAATCGGATGTCGGCGGGGCTCTATGAGATGGGCTCGACCTTCAAGAGCTTCACCTCGGCCATGGCGCTCGATTCCGGCAAGGCGACGATGGCGAGCCGCTTCGACGCTTCGCATCCAATCCGGGTCGGCCATCAGGCCATTCACGATTTCCACGGCAAGAACCGTGTGCTGTCGTTGCCGGAGGTGTTCCTCTATTCGTCCAATATCGGGTCGGCCAGGGAGGCCGAGATGGTCGGCATCGAGGGGCACCGCGAATTCCTGCATCGCCTTGGAATTTTGGACAAGATGCAGACCGAACTGCCGGAAGTCGCTCGGCCGACTGAACCGAAGGTCTGGAAACAGGTCAATTCGTTCACCATCGCTTTCGGCCATGGCGTGTCGACGACGCCACTGCAAGCGGCTGTCGGCTGCGCGGCGCTGATGAATGGCGGCTTCCTGATGAACCCTACCTTCCTGGTCCGCACACAGGCAGAAGCGATGGCGGTGGCCAAGAAAGTGGTCAGCGAAAAGACGGTCGATGGCATGCGCTACCTCTATACGCTCAACGCCGAGAAGGGCTCGGCCAGAAACGCCAGAGTCCCCGGCTACCGCGTTGGCGGAAAGACCGGAACCGCCGAGAAGGTCATCAATGGCCGCTACTCGAAGGAATTGAATTTCAATACCTTCGTCGCCGCCTTCCCGATGGACGATCCGCAATACCTCGTGTTTACGATTGCCGACGCCCCGCACCCGGAAAAGCCCGGCATGACAGACGTCGCGGCCGCGAATGCGGGGGTTATCGCCGGTAATATCATCAAGCGTTCAGCGGCCATGCTTGGCGTGAAGCCAGATTTCAGCCATGAAAATGGTGCAACGCTGGTTTCCTATCAGTGATTCTTAGGGCGCGCCGGCAACTGCGCGCTATTTTGTTGTGGTGAACGGGACTCGATGAAGCTCAGAGATCTAGCCGGTATCCTGCCAGTCGAAGGAACAGCTTCCGCCGATCTGGAGGTTACCGGGATTTCGTCGGATTCCCGCCAGGTAAAGCCCGGCGTCGTCTTCTTCGCGCTCGCCGGTACCAAGGCGGATGGCGCCACCTATGCCGCCGACGCTGCCCAGCGTGGCGCCGCCGCAATCGTAGCAGGCAGCGCCATCGCCGGGTTGCCGGTTCCAGTGCTGGCGGTCGATGATCCGCGCCTGGCGCTGGCGCTAAGCGCGGCCCGCTATTTCGGCAAGCAGCCTGAGACCATGGTCGCGGTGACCGGCACCAGCGGCAAGACATCGGTCGCCGCCTTCACCAGGCAGATCTGGGAGCAGGCCGGCTATGCCGCCGCTTCGATCGGCACCACCGGCGTGGTGGCGCCGGGTCGCAACGAGTATGGCTCGCTGACGACACCCGATCCGGTCGCCTTGCACCAGCTGCTCAAGGAATTGGCGGATGCCGGCGTCACCCACGCCTCGATGGAAGCCTCCAGCCATGGGCTCGACCAGCGCCGCCTCGACGGCGTCAAGCTGGCGGCGGGCGGCTTCACCAATCTCGGCCGCGACCATATGGACTATCATCCGACCGTCGAGGACTACCACCGCGCCAAATTGCGCCTGTTCGACACGTTGCTGCCGAAAGGCGCGCCGGCCGTCATTTTCGCCGACGATCCGTGGTCGGCGCCGACGATCCAGGCGGCGCAGGCTGCCGGGCTCGACGTGCTGACGGTGGGCCGCCATGGCGATTTCCTCAAGCTGAAGCGGGTCGAGCACGAGCGCCATCGCCAGCGCGCCGAGGTCGAGGCCGGCGGCGTGCTCTACGAGGTCGATCTGCCGCTCGCCGGCGATTTCCAGATTTCGAACGCGCTGGTTTCCGCGGGGCTTGCCATTTCCACTGGAACACCTGTCGCCAAGGCCTTGATGGCATTGGAGAAACTGAAGGGCGCGCCGGGCCGGCTCGACCTTGTCGGCACCACCACCAACGGCGCGCCGGTCTATGTCGACTACGCTCACAAGCCCGATGCGCTGGAAAACGTGCTGGCCTCGGTGCGCCCGTTCACCACCGGTCGCGTCATCGTCGTGTTCGGCTGCGGCGGCGACCGCGACCGCGGCAAGCGGCCGATCATGGGCGAGATCGCGACGCGGCTCGCCGATGTCGTCATCGTCACCGACGACAATCCGCGCTCGGAAGTGCCGGAAACGATCCGCGCCGCCATTCTTGCCGCCGCGCCAGGCGCCATCGAAATCGGCGACCGGCGCCGGGCGATCCATGAGGCGGTCGCCATGCTGCATGCCGGCGACACGCTGATCGTGGCCGGCAAGGGCCACGAGGAAGGTCAGACGATCGGCACCGAAACGCTGCATTTCTCCGATCATGAGGAAGTCCGCGCGGCGCTGCGGGAGCGTGCCGCATGAGCTTGCTGTGGACCTCCGAGGCGCTGGTTGCCGGCATGGACGGGCGGCCGCTCGGGCCGATGCCGGAAGGCATATCCGGTATTTCGATCGACAGCCGCAGCCTGCATCCGGGCGACGCCTTCTTCGCCATCAAGGGCGAGGTGATGGACGGCCATGACTTCGCCACTGCCGCCATCAAGGCCGGCGCCGGCGTGCTGGTGGTGGCGGAAGGCAAGCTGCCGTCGCTCGGTCGGCTGACGGCACCGATCATCGTCGTCGAAGACGTGCTGGTGGCACTTGAGAAGCTTGGTGTCGCCGCGCGCGCCCGCTCCGAGGCCAAGATCATCGCGGTGACCGGTTCGGCCGGCAAGACGACCACCAAGGAAGCGCTGCGCCACGTGCTGTCGGCCGTCGGCAAGGTGCATGCCTCGGCGCAGTCGTTCAACAACCATTGGGGCGTGCCGCTGACGCTGGCGCGCATGCCGGTCGATTGCGACTATGCCGTGTTCGAAATCGGTATGAACCATCCCGACGAAATCCGGCCGCTGGTCAAAATGGTGAGGCCGCATGTCGCCATCGTCACCATGGTCGCAGCGGCGCATCTTGGCTTCTTCCGCAATCTCGACGAGATCGCCAAGGCCAAGGCCGAGATTTTCCAAGGCCTGGAGCCTGACGGCGCGGCCGTCCTCAACCGCGACGACGCACGCTGGAAGCTTCTGGACAAGATGGCGCATGCCGCCGGGGTCGAGCACGTGTACGGCTTCGGCGAGAATGCGCGCTCGACCTTCAAGCTGGTCAAATGCGAACTCCATGCCGACCATTCCGACATCACCGCCAGGATCGGCGGCCACGAGGTGACGGCCCGGGTCGGTGCGCCCGGCCGCCACATGGTGCAGAACGTGCTGGCGGTGCTGGGTGCGGCGCATCTGGTCGGCGCCGATCTCGACAGAGCGGCGTTGGCGCTGGCCGATCTTACGGCCGAGCGCGGGCGCGGCAAGCGCCATGTGCTGCGCCACCCCGGCGGGCCGATCACGCTGATCGACGAGAGTTACAATGCCAACCCGGCGTCAATGGGCGCTGCCATGGCGCTGCTCAACGCGACGCCGGTGACAGGCGAGGGGCGCCGCATCGCCGTGCTCGGTGACATGCTGGAACTCGGCGACCATTCGGCCAAGCTGCATGCCGCCCTTGCCGATCTCATCGTCGGCTCAGGGACGCAGACAGTCTTTCTCGGCGGGCCGGAAATGCGGGCGCTGGCCGAGAGGCTGCCAGGCGAGATCGAGACGGAATACCGCGCCGGCGTCGAGGAACTGAAGCCGGTGCTGCTTGCCGCGCTGAAGCCGGGCGACGTGGTGATGATCAAATCGTCGAAGGGCATCGGTTTTGCAAAACTGGTCGATGCGCTGCTGGGCAAGTTCCCGGCTCAATCGACAAGCAAACAGACCTAGGTCGGGGGACGATAAGCACATGTTCACACTGCTCGTCGATTTTGCGGACAAGATCTCGGTCTTCAATGTCTTCCGCTACATCACCTTCCGCACCGGCGGGGCGCTGATCACGTCGGCACTCATCGTCTTCATCTTCGGACCGACCATCATCAATTCGCTGCGGTTGCGGCAAGGCAAGGGCCAGCCGATCCGCGCCGACGGGCCGCAGACGCATTTCAAGAAAGCCGGTACCCCGACCATGGGCGGGCTGATGATCCTGTCGGGCATCATCGGGTCGTCGCTGCTATGGGCGAACCTGTCGAGCATCTATGTCTGGGTGGTGCTGCTGGTGACGCTGGGCTTCGGCTCGATCGGCTTCTACGACGACTATCTGAAGGTGACCAAGCAGTCGCATCTCGGCTTTTCCGGCAAGGCACGGCTGGCGCTCGAATTCGTCATTGCCGGCATCGCCGCCTGGGTGATCATGCACAACGGCCAGGCGCCGTTCTCGTCGTCGCTGACATTCCCCTTCGCCAAGGAATTCATCATCAATCTCGGCTGGTTCTTCATCCCGTTCTCCTGCTTCGTCATCGTCGGCGCCGGCAATGCGGTGAACCTGACCGACGGCCTCGACGGGCTGGCGATCGTGCCGATCATGATCGCGGCGGCGTCCTTCGGCGTCATCGCCTATCTCTCCGGCAACGCCGTGTTCGCAGAATATCTGCAGATCCATTTCGTGCCCGGCACCGGCGAACTGGCGGTCGTGCTCGGCGCTGTCATCGGCGCCGGCCTCGGCTTCCTCTGGTTCAATGCGCCGCCGGCGGCGATCTTCATGGGCGACACCGGCTCGCTGGCCATGGGCGGCCTGATCGGTACGGTTGCCGTCGCCACCAAGCATGAGATCGTGCTGGTCATCGTAGGCGGGTTGTTCGTCGTCGAAATCCTGTCGGTCATCATCCAGGTCGGCTACTTCAAGATGACCGGCAAGCGGGTGTTCCTGATGGCGCCGATCCACCATCATTTCGAAAAGCTCGGCTGGACCGAAAGCCAGGTGGTGATCCGCTTCTGGATCATCGCCGTCATCCTGGCGCTGGTCGGCCTGTCCACCCTGAAGCTGAGATAGGAGGCCGCTTGATCCCCGCCGCATCCTTCGCAGGCAAACGCGTTTCGCTCTTCGGGCTTGGTGGCTCGGGGATCGCGACGGCGCGCGCGCTGATCGCCGGCGGGGCGGACGTGCTGGCCTGGGACGACAACCCCGAAAGCGTTGCCAAGGCGGCGGCGGACGGCATCGCAACCAGCGATTTGCGCGGCGCCGACTGGGCAAAGTTCTCGGCTTTCGTGCTGTCGCCGGGCGTGCCGCTGACGCATCCCAAGCCGCATTGGACGGTGGAACTGGCGCGTGGTTCCGGCGTCGAGATCATTGGCGACATCGAGCTTTTCTGCCGTGAGCGGATGCTGGCCGCGCCTGCAGCGCCGTTCATCGCCATCACCGGCACCAACGGCAAGTCGACGACGACCGCATTGACCGCTCATATCCTCAAAGCGGCGGGTCGCGACACCCAGATGGGCGGCAATATCGGCCGCGCGGTGATGACGCTCGATCCGCCCGAGCCCAATCGGCATTATGTCGTCGAATGCTCGTCGTACCAGATCGATCTCGCGCCCTCGATCAACCCGACGGCCGGCATCCTGCTCAATTTGACGCCGGACCATCTCGATCGGCACGGCACCATGCAGCACTACGCCTCGATCAAGGAACGGCTGGTGGCCGGCAGCGAGACTGCGATCATCGGCATCGACGATTCCTGGTGCGCTCAGATCGCGGAGCGGCTGGAGCGGGCAGGGCGGCATGTCATCCGCATTTCCAAGCGCTTGCCGCTGACCGACGGCTATTTCGCCGACGGCGGCAATCTGATGGAGGCGGTGCACGGCCGCTACAGCCGCGTCGCTTTCCTCGAAGGCATCGGCTCGCTGCGCGGCCAGCACAATGCGCAAAACGCGTTGGCGGCGGTCGCTGCTTGCCTCAAGGTCGGGCTGGACCTTGGCGAAATCCAATCCGGACTGGAAAGTTTTCCCGGCCTTGCGCACCGCATGGAGCAGGTCGGCCGCAAGGATCATGTGCTGTTCGTCAACGATTCCAAGGCGACCAATGCCGACGCGGCGGCACCGGCTTTGTCGAGCTTTCCGCGCATCTATTGGATCGCCGGCGGCCTGCCCAAGGAGGGCGGCATCGAGCCGCTGCGCGGCTTCTTCCCGCGCATCGCCAAGGCCTATCTGATCGGCGAGGCGGCGCCCGTCTTTTCGGCGACACTGGGCGAGGCCGTGCCCTACGAAATATCGGGCACGCTGGCCGCTGCGGTCGAACATGCCGCGCATGATGCGGCTCAAGACGATGCGAGCGAAGTGGTGGTGCTGTTGTCGCCGGCCTGCGCCAGTTTCGACCAGTTCAAGAATTTCGAAGTCCGCGGCGAAGCCTTCAGGCAAGCTGCGAATGCTATCGAGGGTGTGAAACCCATCGGAGGGGCACGATAATGCAGAGCCGTCTCGATAAAAGTCCGGTTGCAACCTGGTGGTGGACGATCGATCGCTGGTTCCTGGCGGCGTTCCTGTCGCTGATGGGGCTCGGCATCGTGCTGTCCTTCGCCGCCAGCCCGGCGGTGGCCGAACGCATCGGCCTCGACAGCTTCCATTTTGCCACCAGGCAGATCATCTTCACCGTGCCGGCGCTCGGCGTGATGCTGGCGGTGTCCTTCCTCGAATCCCGGCAGATCCGGCGCTTGGCGCTGATCATGCTGTGCCTGATGCTGGTGCTGATGGTGGCGGTGCTCTACATCGGCGTAGAAGTGAAGGGCGCGCGCCGTTGGGTGTCGCTAGCCGGCCTGTCGATCCAGCCGTCGGAATTCCTCAAACCCGCCTTCGTCATCATGTGCGCCTGGCTATTTGCCGAACACAAGCGCCAGCCCGACATTCCGGGCAATCTGTTTGCCATGCTGCTGCTGGCGCTGGTCGTCTCGCTGCTGGTGGCGCAGCCGGATCTCGGCCAGACCATGCTGGTGACCGGCACCTGGGGTGTGATGTTCTTCATGGCCGGGCTGCCATGGCTATGGATCATCGCGCTAGGTGGTGCGGGCGTCGGCGGCGTGTTCGCCGCCTATTCGGTGTTTCCGCACGTCGCCTTGCGCATTGACAAGTTCCTCACCGGCGAAGGCGACACGTTCCAGGTCGACATGGGCCGCGAGGCGCTGATCAATGGCGGCTGGTTCGGCGTTGGGCCGGGCGAGGGCACCGTCAAGCGGGTCATCCCGGACAGCCATGCCGACTTTGTCTTTTCGGTCGCCGGCGAGGAATTCGGGTTGATCATGTGCTTCTTCATCATGTCGATTTTCGCCTTCATCGTGCTGCGCGGCCTCAACACGGCGCTGAAGGAACATGACGACTTCACCCGCTATGCGGTCGGCGGGTTGGTTACGGTTTTCGGCCTGCAGGCCGTCATCAACATGTGCGTCAACCTGCAGCTGGTGCCTGCCAAGGGCATGACGCTGCCTTTCATCTCCTATGGCGGCTCCTCTCAGATCGCCATCGCCATCTCTATGGGCATGGTGCTGGCGCTGACGCGCAAACGGCCCGAAAAGCGCAAGCAGATGGGCTTTGCCCTGCCGCAACGCGCCTTGCCGGCGGAGTGATATGGCGAGAGGCGTCATCCTTCTCGCGGCAGGTGGAACCGGCGGGCATCTGTTTCCGGCCGAGGCGCTGGCGCATGAGCTGAACGAGCGCGGCTGGACGGTGCATCTGGCCACCGACGACCGCGCCGAGCGGTTCGCCGCCCATTTCCCGGCGGCCGCCATCCATCCGATCCAGTCGGCGACAATGGGCTCGAAGAATCCCATTGTCCTGCTTGGTTCCTTCTGGAAAATCTGGCGCGGTGTGCGCCAGGCCTCTGCTGTCATCGCCAGGATCAAGCCGGATGCGGTGGTCGGCTTTGGCGGCTACCCGACCTTGCCGCCGCTCTATGCGGCGACACGGCGCAAGGTGCCGACGCTGATCCATGAGCAGAACGCAGTGATGGGGCGCGCCAACCGGGCGCTGGCCGGGCGTGTCGACGCCATCGCCGGCGGCTTCCTGCCACAGGACGCCAGTGCCACCGGCGCCAAGACGGTGACGACAGGCAATCCGGTCCGGCCTCCCGTGCTGGAAGCGGCCAAGACGCCTTATGCGGCATCGACCGAGGAGCAGCCGTTCAGGCTGTTGGTGTTCGGCGGCAGCCAGGGCGCCCAGTTCTTTTCGGACGCGGTGCCGGCGGCCGTCGCGCTGCTTTCCGATGCGCAGCGCAAGCGGTTGCTGATCACGCAGCAGGCGCGCGCCGATGACGTGGCGCGGGTGAAGGCGGCCTATGCCGCACTTGGCGTCAATGTCGAAGTCTCGCCCTTCTTCACCGACATGGCGCAGCGCATTGCGGCGGCGCATCTGGTGGTCTCGCGCTCCGGCGCCTCGACCGTTTCGGAGATCGCCGTCATCGGCCGGCCGGCGCTGCTGGTGCCATATCCCTATGCGCTCGACCACGACCAGGCGGCGAACGCGGCGGCCCTTGCCGCCGCTGGCGGAGGCGAAGTGCACCCGCAATCCTCGCTTTCGCCCGAGCGCATCGCGGCCCTCATCGGCGGGCTGATGGACAGCCCCGAGCGGCTGGCGGCCATGGCGGCGGGAGCGAAATCGGCCGGCCGGCCCGACGCGGCACAGTTGCTCGCCGATCTGACAGAGGCTATTGCGTCCCAAAAAACCGTTTCAGACTTCAGGAAGGGGACGCACGCATGAAGATGCCGCAGACCATCGGCCTTGTGCATTTCATCGGTATTGGCGGCATCGGCATGAGCGGCATCGCCGAAGTGCTGCACAATCTCGGCTACAAGGTGCAGGGGTCCGACCAGGCCGACAGCGCCAATGTGCAGCGGCTGCGCGACAAGGGCATCGAATGCTTCGTCGGGCACCAGGCCGAAAATCTCGGCGATGCCGAGGTTGTCGTCGTTTCAACGGCGATCAAGAAAACCAACCCCGAACTGAAGGCCGCGCGCGAGAAGCTGCTGCCGATCGTGCGCCGTGCCGAGATGCTGGCCGAGCTGATGCGTTTTCGCCAGGCGGTGGCGATCGGCGGCACGCATGGCAAGACGACGACGACCTCGATGGTGGCGACCTTGCTCGAAGCCGGCGGGCTCGATCCGACCGTCATCAATGGCGGCATCATCAATGCCTATGGCACCAATGCGCGCATGGGCGATGGCGAATGGATGGTGGTCGAGGCCGACGAGAGCGACGGCACCTTCCTCAAGCTGCCGGCCGAGATCGCCGTCGTCACCAACATCGATCCCGAGCATCTCGACCACTATGGCAGCTTCGAAAAGGTGCGCGAGGCGTTCCGCCAGTTCGTCGAGAACGTGCCGTTCTACGGCTTCGGCGTGATGTGCACCGACCACCCGGAAGTACAGGCGCTGGTCGGCCGCATCGAGGACCGCCGCGTGATCACCTATGGCGAGAATGCGCAGGCCGATGTGCGCTTCACCAACCACCGCATGGCGGGTGCCATTTCGGAGTTCGATGTGGTGATCCGCAACCGCAAGAGCGGTGGCCAGACGACGATCGCCGGCCTGCGCCTGCCGATGCCCGGTCGCCACAACGTCTCCAACGCGACGGCGGCGATCGCTGTCGCGCATGAACTTGGCCTGTCCGCCGAGGCGATCAAGAAGGGCCTGTCGTCCTTCGCCGGCGTCAAACGCCGATTCACCCATACCGGTTCATGGAACGGCGTCGATGTGTTCGACGACTACGGCCATCATCCTGTCGAGATCTCGGCTGTGCTGAAGGCGGCGCGCAGCGCCACCAATGGCCGCGTCATCGCCATTGCCCAACCGCATCGCTTCACTCGGCTGCACGACCTGTTCAACGAGTTCTCCACCTGTTTCAACGACGCTGACACGGTGATGGTGGCGCCGGTCTACGCGGCCGGTGAAGAACCGATCGAAGGCGTGACCTCGGATGCGCTGGTGTCGCGCATCCGCGCCGGCGGCCATCGCGACGCACGCTACATCGAAGGTCCGGCAGCAATCGCGCCGATCGTCCGCGATCTGGCCAAGCCCGGCGACTTCGTCGTCTTCCTCGGCGCCGGCAACATCACCCAATGGGCTTATGCGTTGCCCAAGGAGCTTGGCGGGACGGTCTCATGATGTATGGC
The DNA here is from genome assembly GCF_056431085.1 of Mesorhizobium waitakense. Classification (NCBI taxonomy): domain Bacteria; kingdom Pseudomonadati; phylum Pseudomonadota; class Alphaproteobacteria; order Hyphomicrobiales; family Phyllobacteriaceae; genus Mesorhizobium; species Mesorhizobium waitakense. The sequence goes on from NZ_JBWKME010000051.1 coordinate 171,833, forward strand.
CAGGCTCTGATCGACAGACTTGGCGACCGGCTTGCCGGCCTGCGTGGCCGCCTCACGCCGAATGCTGAGATGGACAAGATCACTTGGTTTCGCGCCGGGGGGCTGGCCGAAGTGCTGTTCCAGCCGGCCGACGAGGAGGACTTGGCCGCGTTCCTCAAAGCCGTTCCCGAGGAAATACCGCTGACCGTCGTCGGCGTCGGCTCGAACCTTCTGGTTCGTGACGGCGGCATTCCGGGTTTTGTCATCCGGCTTTCAGCTAAAGGGTTTGGTGAGGCAGAAGTTGTTTCGCCGACCACGATCAAGGCGGGCGCGGCCACGCCTGACAAGCGCGTTGCCGCTGTGGCGCTCGAAGCTGGTATTGGCGGCTTTCATTTCTATCACGGCATTCCTGGCGCCATCGGCGGCGCGCTGCGGATGAACGCCGGCGCCAACGGCGTCGAGACGCGCGAACGCGTCGTCGAGGTGCGTGCGCTCGACCGCAAGGGCAATGTGCAAACGCTGAGCAATGCCGACATGGGCTACGCCTACCGCCATTCGGCGGCACCTTCCGGGCTGATCTTCACCTCGGCTTTGTTCGAGGGGTTTGCCGAGGACAAGACAGCGATCAAGGCGGCGATGGACGCGGTGCAGAACCATCGCGAGACCGTGCAGCCAATCCGAGAAAAGACCGGCGGTTCGACCTTCAAGAATCCCGAAGGCACGTCAGCCTGGAAGGAGATCGACAAGGCGGGCTGCCGCGGCCTGATGATCGGCGGTGCACAGATGTCGCCGCTGCATTGCAACTTCATGATCAACACGGGAACCGCGACCGGCTACGACCTCGAATATCTCGGCGAGACGGTGCGAACGCGGGTGCTGGAAAATTCGGGCATCCGGCTGCAATGGGAAATCAAGCGCATCGGCAATTTCCGGCCGGGGCATGCCGTGCAGGAGTTTCTCGGGCAACTTCTATAGTGGGTGTTGAAATTCACGTGATGCATGAACTTCAATGGGGCCGAAAATGGCCCGCGACCGTTGCTGCAAAGACTCAACGGCGCGGTTTTCGCATCCATTTTCTCAGAAAGTGAATCTCTCGGAATCGTAAGTACTTGCCAGTGAATCAACTCTCTGATTCTCTGCTCCAAAGCGTTTCCTGATTTGAGTCGTTCGACGCGTTCAGCGTTTTCCGTCTGGGGGGCAACCTGCCGGGAGACTCGGACTCAATGTTGCGGAAATCTTGGTTTTTGGTCCGCGGTGAGAGGGGATGACGGGGGAATGAAAAGCAAGCATGTGGCCGTCCTGCTGGGAGGTTTCTCGTCCGAGCGGCCCGTGTCCCTGTCCTCGGGAAAGGCTTGTGCCGATGAGCTCGAGAAGGAAGGCTACCAGGTCACGCGCGTCGATGTCGGGCGCGATGTCGGCTCGGTGCTTGCCGAACTCCGGCCGGGTGTCGCGTTCAATGCGCTGCATGGTCCGTTTGGCGAGGATGGTACCATCCAAGGTATCCTCGAATATCTCGGTGTCCCCTATACGCATTCCGGCGTGCTCGCTTCAGCGCTGGCCATGAACAAGGAGCAGGCCAAGCGGGTTGCCAAATCGGTCGGTGTCCCTGTCGCCGAATCGAAGGTCGCCAGCCGCTTCGCCATCCAGAACAAGCACCCGATGAAGCCGCCCTATGTGGTGAAGCCCGTCAATGAGGGGTCGAGCTTCGGCGTCGTCATCGTGCATGAGGGGCAGTCGCATCCGCCGCAGGTCATCGGCTCGTCCGAATGGAAGTATGGCGATACCGTCATGGTCGAACGCTACATCCATGGCCGCGAGCTGACCTGCGCCGTAATGGGCGATGTCGCTCTGGGGGTCTGCGAGATCATCCCGACCGGCCATTCCTTCTACGACTATGATTCAAAATATGTCGCGGGGGGATCAAAGCACGAATGCCCCGCAAAAGTTTCACCGAATATTTACCAAAAAATACAAACACTGGCGCTCAAGGCTCATCAAGCGATCGGCTGTCGGGGCGTTTCCCGGTCGGACTTCCGTTATGACGATCGGCATTCCGAAAACGGCGAGGTTGTCTGGCTCGAGGTCAACACCCAGCCGGGTATGACGCCGACGTCCTTGGTGCCTGAAATCGCCGCCCAGGCCGGGCACTCGTTTGGCGATTTGTTGAGTTGGATGGTGGAGGACGCTTCGTGTCTGCGTTGAAATGGGGACAAGGCAAGGGGAAGGGCGCGGCAGGGCCGGCGCTGTTCGGCTTGCCGTTGTCATCAGGCCATTTCGTGCTGCCGCGTGTGCTTCGCCGCCCGGTGCGTGTTCTTGCGCGCCTGGGCGTGGGTGAATTCCAGGCGCCGCGCTTCTCCGCGGCCATGATGTCTGCCGTGCTGCTTGTCTCGAGCAGTGCCTATGGCGCCTATCTCGGCGGCCATGTCGACGGCATCGTCCAAAGCGTCACTGCCCGCACCGGCTTTGCCGTCGATCAGGTCAAGGTGGTCGGCAATCGCCAGACCTCCGAGATCGACATTCTCGACAGGCTCGAGCTCGACGGCTGGACCTCGCTGATCGGTTTCGATGCCGAGGCCGCGCGGGAGCGCATTGCTACCTTGCCCTGGATCGAGGTCGCCGCGGTGCGCAAGGTCTATCCGCACACGCTGGAGGTGCGCGTCGAAGAGCGCGAGCCCTTCGCGCTCTGGCAGCAGGGCGATGAGCTCTCTGTTATCGAGAAGAATGGCGCCGTGATTGCGCCGTTCTCCGGCGGCAAGCAGGTGCTTCTGCCTTTGCTGATCGGCGTCGGTGCGCCGGCCAAGGCGCCGGACTTCCTGGTCAAGGTCGAAAAATATCCTGAACTCGCGAGCCGGATCAAAGGCTATGTCCGCGTTGGCGAGCGGCGCTGGGACCTGAAGCTGGACAACGGCATCACCGTCAAGCTTCCCGAGGATGGCGAGGATCAGGCGATCGCCGAGCTCGTCAAGATGGACCAGGACAAGGGGCTGTTGTCGCGCGATATCGCCGCCATCGACATGCGCCTGACGGACAGGCTGGTCGTGCAGTTGACGCCCGAGGCGGCGACGCAGCGCGAAGCCGCCCTCAACGAAAAACCCAAAAGCCTGAAGCGCAAGCCGGAGACGAAGATATGAACTGGCTTGGCGGTCATGGCGACGCCGCGTCGCGCCGGTCCGGCACCCTGACGGTGCTGGATGTCGGTTCGAGCAAGGTCTGCTGCATGGTGGCCAAGCTGAAGCCGAGCGATGACGGCAAGCTGTTGCGCGGCCGCTCGCACCGGATCCAGGTGATCGGCATCGGCCATCAGAAGTCGCAGGGCGTGAAGTCGGGTGTCGTCGTCGATCTCGATCGCGCCGAGCATGCCATCCGTCTGTCCGTCGACGCGGCCGAGCGCATGGCTGGGCTTACGGTCGATTCACTGATCGTCAACATGACCGCCGGCCGGCTGAAGAGCGAAGCCTTCTCTGCTACCATCAACCTTGGCGGCCACGAGGCCGACGAGGCCGATATCAAGCGCGTTCTCGGCGCCGGCGCCAAGCAGGCACTGAAGGCCGAGCGCGAGGTGATCCATTCGCTCCCGGTCGGCTTTTCGCTCGATGCCGAGCGCGGCGTGCGCGATCCGCGCGGCATGGTCGGCGACGCACTTGGCGTCGACATGCATGTGCTGACGGGCGACGCCGCGCCGATGCGCAACCTGGAGCTTTCCATCAACCGGTCGCACCTGTCGGTCGAGCGCATGGTGGCGACGCCCTATGCCAGCGGGCTGGCCGCCCTGGTCGACGACGAACTGGAAATGGGCGCCGCCTGCATCGACATGGGCGGCGGCACGACCACGATCTCGGTGTTTTCGGACGGCAAGTTCGTCCATGGCGACGCCATCGCAATCGGCGGCAACCATGTCACGCTGGACATGGCCAAGGGCCTGTCGACCTCGCTCGACGCCGCCGAGCGGCTGAAGGTGATGCATGGCTCGGCATTGCCGGGCAGCGCCGACGACCGGGACCTGGTCTCGATCCAACCGATCGGCGACGATGGCGACGTGCCCCTGCAGATCCCGCGCTCGGTGATGACGCGCATCGTGCGCGCCCGCATCGACGAGACGCTCGAACTGCTGCGCGACCGGCTGAACAAGTCCGGCTACGGCAATGCAGTGGGCAAGCGCGTCGTCTTGACCGGCGGCGCCAGCCAGCTTGCCGGCCTGCCGGAGGCGGCTCGCCGGATCCTCGGACGCAATGTGCGCATCGGCCGCCCGCTTGGCGTGGCCGGCCTGCCGGAAGCGGCGAAGGGACCGGCCTTCTCGGCTGCGGTAGGGCTTCTGATCTATCCGCAGATGGCGAGCTTCGAGAGCCATCCGGCTAAAGGAATTTCCGGTCTCAGAATGACCGGAACGGGTGGAAAACTGCATCGCATGAGTCAGTGGTTGAGAGACAGTTTCTAATTGACGGGGACAGCCCCATAGGCGGCCGCGGCGGCGAAGCGGCGTGAAAGGCAAAGGACGGAGACAATGACGATCAATCTGCAGAAGCCGGACATCACCGAGCTTAAGCCGCGGATCACCGTGTTCGGTGTCGGCGGCGGCGGCGGCAATGCCGTCAACAACATGATCACCGCCGGTCTGCGCGGTGTCGAGTTCGTGGTGGCCAACACCGACGCTCAGGCGCTGACCATGTCGAAGGCCGATCGACTGATCCAGCTCGGCGCGCATGTCACCGAAGGCCTTGGCGCCGGATCGCAGCCGGAAGTCGGCCGCGCGGCGGCGGAGGAATGCATCGACGAGATCATCGATCATCTGTCCAACACCCATATGTGCTTCGTCACCGCCGGCATGGGCGGCGGCACCGGCACGGGTGCGGCTCCAGTCGTGGCGCGTGCCGCACGCGAAAAGGGCATCCTCACCGTCGGCGTCGTCACCAAGCCGTTCCATTTCGAAGGCCAGCGCCGCATGAAGACGGCGGATTTTGGCATCGAAGAGCTGCAGAAATGCGTCGATACGCTGATCGTCATCCCCAACCAGAACCTGTTCCGGCTGGCCAATGACAAGACGACCTTCGCCGACGCCTTCGCCATGGCCGACCAGGTGCTCTATTCCGGTGTTGCCTGCATCACCGACCTGATGGTCAAGGAAGGCCTGATCAACCTCGACTTCGCCGACGTGCGTTCGGTCATGCGCGAGATGGGCAAGGCTATGATGGGCACCGGCGAGGCTTCGGGCGAGGGCCGTGCGATGGCCGCAGCCGAGGCTGCCATTGCCAACCCGCTGCTCGACGAGACCTCGATGAAGGGCGCCAAGGGCCTGCTGATCTCGATTACCGGCGGCCGCGACCTGACCCTGTTCGAGGTTGACGAAGCGGCGACCCGCATCCGCGAGGAAGTCGACCAGGATGCCAACATCATCCTCGGCGCCACCTTCGACGAAGAACTCGAAGGCGTCATCCGCGTCTCGGTGGTTGCCACGGGTATCGACAAGTCGGCGGCGGAAATCGCCGCAGCGCCGATCTCGATCCGCACCGCTCCGCAGAAGCCGGTCAGCCGCCCGGCCGTTGCCGCTGTGGAAAGCCGCCCGACGCCGGTCCAGCAGGCAGCTTACGAACCGCGCGCCGTCGACCCGGTCGCAGAAGCCATCCAGTTGGCGGAAGCAAATGCAGCGGCGATGGCGCAGGCTCGTCCGGCTCCCGTTGCCCATACGGAGGATTTCCGCCCGCAGAGCAAGATCTTCCAGGCACCGCCAGCACAGCCGATGCCACAGCCCGTGGCACAGCCGGCCCCGCAGCCGCGCGAAATGCTGCGTGAAGCGCCGCAACCGGTTGCGATGGCGCCGCAGCGGATGCCGCGCGTCGAGGACTTTCCGCCTGTCGTCAAGGCCGAGGTGGATGCCAAGAACCGCCCGGCCGACCACGAGAACAGCAGCGGACCGATGGGCCTGCTGAAGCGCCTGACCAACGGCCTGACCCGTCGCGAGGAAGAGCCTGCACGGCTGCAGCCGGCGCAGCCGCGCGAACCCAAGCTGCGCCAGGCAGCGCCTGAGGTGCGCCGTCTTGCCAGCCAGGATGCGCAGCTCTACGCACCGCGCCGCGGTCAACTCGACGAGCAGGGCCGCCTGACGCCGCAGGTGAGGGCGACTCAGGACGATGATCAGCTGGAGATTCCGGCGTTCCTGCGCCGTCAGGCCAACTGATCGGTAAACGGGCTTTAAGAATTGTTAACAGGCAAGCAAGGAATTGCTTGCCTGTTAACGCTTAAAATGACGAGTTTTCAATGGCTTATCAAGATCAACTGGATCCGGCTCGCGGTTACAAAGAGTAAGAAACCGTGATTTGGAGTCTCCCACCCGCGACATTATCTTCCGGCCACCATAGTCGGTTTGTCAGGATTTCGGGGGAAGTCGCCCTGCCTGCCGGTTTCAACAAGAGCCGCGCCCTCGGGCTGGAGAAGCGGACCTTAGGCATTACGGGCTTATGGGGATTGTCTTGCACGACTATCAGACGACAGTGAAGACGCGCGCGTCGCTTACCGGCACCGGCGTCCACAGCGGCAAGGAAGTTTCCATCAGCTTCATGCCGGCAGATGCCGATACCGGCATCGTGTTCCAGCTTTTCAAGGGCGCAGAGCAGGGCCGCGAGGTTCGTGCCCTGGTTTCCGAAGTCGGCGCCACAGACCTGTGCACCATGCTTGGTGATCCCGCTGGTGAGCACATCGCCACGGTAGAGCACATCATGGCGGCGCTGTTCGGGCTCGGCATCGACAATGTCGCCATCGAGATCGACGGTTCCGAGGTTCCCATCTTCGACGGCAGCGCCATGGCGTTCGTCGAAGCCATCGACCAGGCTGGCGTCGAGACGCTGTCGGTCAAGCGCCGTTATATCAGGGTCATCAAGCCGGTTCGCATCGAGAACGGCGCCTCGTGGGCGGAGTTCAAGCCTTACGACGGCACCCGTTTCGAGATCGAGATCGACTTCGAAAGCCCGGCAATCGGCCGGCAGCTGTTTGCGTCCGACCTCAACGCCGATATTTTCCGCCGCGACCTCGCGCGCGCCCGCACCTTCGGCTTCATGAAGGACGTCGAGCGGCTGTGGGCCGCCGGCTATGCGCTGGGCTCCTCGCTGGAGAATTCGCTGGTGATCGGTGACGACAACCGCGTCATCAACATGGGCGGCCTGCGTTATCCCAACGAATTCGTCCGCCACAAGACGCTTGACGCCATGGGCGACCTGGCGCTGGCCGGCGCTCGTTTCATCGGCTGCTTCCGCTCCTATCGCGGCGGCCACAGGATGAATGCCGCCGCGCTGCGCCGTCTGCTGTCGGATCGCACGGCATTCGAGATCGTCGAGACGACACGGCGCGAGCGCGGCCGCAGCGCCGAGATGAACGCCGTCAACGCGCCGCTCTACGCGCCTTGGATGATCTGATTTACTTAACTTTTTTCGGATTCCTGGCAGATAGAGGTGTTGCACGAATGCATCACCTTTTGGTGAAATTGCACTGATTTTCAAGCAGCGTCCGGCTGCCACAAAAATGTGCGATTGGCCGGCGATAGCGTTGCCGGGCAAGGCGGTTATGGTTTATGGCTGCTGCCGTCGATTAGGGCATGTCGCTCAAAAGTGGGGATCAAGTTTGGGACCACGGCATGCAACACGCATTGAAATAACGCCGAAAGGGCGGAATCCAATCATGTTCTTCAAGCGAGTTGGTCAATCGAAAGCGCCGCAGCGGGCTGTTTTCCTGGCGCTTTCGGTGGTTGTTCCATCGCTCTTCCTGTCGGCCTGCATGTCGTCGGAGAAAGATATCGACCTGTCGACCTATGTCGACCAGACCGAGCCGGCCGATGTTCTCTACAATCAAGGTCTTGCCAATCTGAATGCCGGGCGCCTGCAAGAGGCGAGCCGCAAATTCGATGCCGTCGACCGCCAGCATCCTTATTCGGAATTCGCCCGCAAATCGATGGTGATGGGCGCTTTCGCCGACTATCGCCAGGGCAACTACGACGAGGCGATCGGCTCGGCCAAACGCTACCTCACGCTCTATCCGTCGACTGACGACGCCGCTTACGCGCAGTACATCATCGGCTTGAGCTACTACCGCCAGATCAAGGACGTGACGCAGGACCAGAAGGAAGCGCGCCAGACCCTTCAGACGATGCAGGACCTGGTGACGCGCTGGCCGACATCGGAATATGTAGATGACGCCAAGGAAAAGATGCGCTTCGCCAACGACCAGCTGGCCGGCAAGGAAATGCAGATCGGCCGCTACTATCTCGAGCGGCGCGAATACATCGCCGCCGTCAAGCGCTTCCGCACCGTGGTGGAGAACTACTCAAACACACGCCACGTAGAGGAGGCGCTCGCCCGCCTGACCGAAAGCTACTACGCGATGGGGCTGACCTCGGAGGCACAGACCGCCGCTGCGGTGCTCGGCACCAACTACCCCGACAGTTCGTGGTACAAGGATTCCTACAAGCTGCTGCAGAGCAATGGACTTGCACCGCGCGAGAATGCCGGCTCGTGGATATCCAAGGCCGGGAAGATGATCACCGGCGGCGCCTGACCCCAGAGCATTGGACCGAAGCGTACGCAACGCTTTTTCGGATTGATCCGGTGCCCAAACAAAAAGATAGTGCGGCGCTGCGACTCCAGATGGTCGCGTGCCGCTCTAAAGCGCATCGCGCTTTAAGTCTTTTGTTTTTGTGCATGTCGTTATCCCAAAACCGGGTCCACTTTTGGGCGACATGCAATAGGTCCGGGTTCTGATGCTTTCCAGACTGTCGATCCGCGATATCGTCCTGATCGAGAAGCTGGATATCGACTTCCAGCCGGGTCTTTCCGTGCTGACCGGCGAAACCGGCGCCGGCAAATCCATCCTGCTCGATGCCCTGTCGCTGGCGCTCGGCGCGCGCGGCGACGCGTCGCTTGTGCGCCATGGCGCGGCGCAGGGCCAGGTGATCGCCGTCTTCGACGTGCCGCGCAACCATCCGGCCCGTGCACTGCTTGCCGAAAACGCCATCGACGACGACGGCGACATCATCCTGCGCCGCCTGCAGACGGCGGATGGCCGCACCCGCGTCTTCGTCAACGATCAGCCTTCGAGCGTCACGCTGATGCGCGATGTCGGCCGCGCGCTGGTCGAGATCCACGGCCAGCACGACGAACGCGCTCTGGTCGATCCCGGCGCACACCGCGATGTGCTTGACGCTTTCGGCGGCCATCTCGGCGCTGTCCGCTCGACCGGCGAGGCGTGGCGGCACTGGCGCGCCTGCGAGCAGGAGCTGTCGCGTCACAGCGCCAAGGTGGCGGCGGCCGCGCGCGAGGCCGACTATCTGCGTGCGGCGGTGGCGGAACTGACGAAGCTCGATCCGCAGCCGGGCGAGGAGACCGATCTCGCTGAGCTGCGCGCATCCATGATGCGGGCGGAGAAGATCGCTTCCGAAATCCATGACGCGCAAGATGTGCTGTCCGGTCCGTCCTCGCCCTTGCCGCAACTGGCGAGCCTGCTCAGACGGCTGCAGCGCAAGGTGACGGAAGCGCCGGGCCTGCTTGATGACGTGGTCAAGTCGCTCGACGAGGCAATGCTGTCGCTCGATGCCGCGCAATCGGGCGTCGAGGCCGCGCTGCGCGCCACCGAATATGATCCACAGCGGCTGGAGAAGGCCGAGGAGCGGTTGTTTTCGCTGCGCGCCGCTTCGCGCAAGCACACTGTCGCCGTCGACGACCTGGCGCAATTGCGCGACACGATGTCGGCCGATCTCGCCGATCTCGATGCCGGCGAGGAACGCTTGCATGGGCTCGAAAAGCAGGCTGCCGCGGCGCGCGAGACCTATGACATTGCCGCCGCACAGCTGTCCTCGCTGCGCCATGCGGCGGCGGTCGGCCTGACCAAGGCGGTCATGGCCGAGTTGCCGGCTCTAAAGCTCGAACGCGCCGCCTTCATCGTCGAGATGAAGAGCGAGGCCGAGGGCCGCATGGAAGAAGGCATCGACCAGATCGAATTCTGGGTGCGCACCAATCCAGGCACACGGCCCGGGCCGATGATGAAGGTCGCTTCCGGCGGTGAGCTGTCGCGCTTCCTGTTGGCGCTGAAGGTGGCGCTGGCCGACCGTGGCTCGGCGCCAACGCTGGTTTTCGATGAAATCGACACCGGCGTGGGCGGCGCGGTCGCCGACGCCATCGGCCAGCGGCTGGCGCGATTGTCGAAGCGCGTCCAGGTGCTGTCGGTCACGCATGCGCCGCAGGTGGCAGCGCGTGCGGCGACGCATTTCCTGATCTCCAAGTCGGGCAGCACCGACCGCGTCGCGACCGGCATTGCCGAGATGGACCGGCCGGCGCGGCAGGAAGAGATCGCGCGCATGCTAGCCGGCGCCACCATCACCGACGAGGCGCGCGCTGCCGCCGAGCGGCTGCTGCGCGAGAACACCGCCGCGTCCTGACGATGCACGGTTCGCCGGGCTGGCAAAAATCCCGGCTTCGCAACAGAGTCAGCTTGTGGCGCCATCCCGCTGTTTCGGCGCGGTTTTATTAGAATTTTGCTCCCTTGAATGCGAAAGCTGATCTATGGTCGCGGACCACCAAAGCGCGTCGCGCCGAATCGGATTTGCGCGACGTGCTCTGGGTCTTTGTCGCTATGCGTGTCGTTGTCCCAAAACCGCTGCGCATTTTTGGGCGGCATACATCTATGAGCCGGGTCTGAAACCATGTTCGAAAAACCAGTCGATGCCCTGACAGACAGCGAAGCCGAAGCCGAGCTGAAGCGCCTGGCGGAAGAGATCGCCGAGCATGACCGGCGCTACCATACCGAGGATGCGCCGGTAATCTCCGATGCGGAATATGATGCGCTGGCACGGCGCAATCTTGCCATCGAGCAGCGTTTTCCGGCGCTGGTGCGCGAGGATTCGCCGTCGCGCCGGGTTGGCGCGGCGCCGGCGGAAGGCTTCGCCAAGGTGCGCCATGCGGTGCCGATGCTCAGCCTCGCCAAGGCCTATACCGACGAGGATGTCGCGGATTTCATCGAACGCGGCCGGCGGTTCTTCGATCGCGACAAGGATCTCGACATAGCCTTCACGGCCGAGCCGAAGATCGACGGTCTGTCGGCTTCGCTGCGTTATGAAAGCGGCGTGTTCGTGCAGGGCGCAACGCGTGGCGACGGTGCCGTCGGCGAGGACATCACCGCCAATCTCAGGACGATCGCCGACATCCCCGCGAAGCTGAAGGGTTCGGGCTGGCCCGAAATCATCGAGATACGCGGCGAGGTCTATATGACCTACGCGGAATTCGAGGCGTTGAAGCAACGCTCGGCGGCGGTTGGCGGGCAGGACTACGTCAATCCGCGCAACACCGCGGCCGGTTCCCTGCGCCAGAAGGATCCATCCGTCACCGCCAGCCGCAACCTCAAATTCTTCGCCTATGCCTGGGGCTATACGTCGGAGGATCCCGCTCCGACCCAGTACGGCGCCGTGCAGAAGTTCAAGGATTGGGGTTTCGCGATCAGCCCGCTGATGGTGCGGGCGAAGTCGGCCGAGGAGTTGATCGCGCATTATCATCGGATCGAGGAGCAGCGCTCCTCGTTGGGCTACGACATTGATGGCGTCGTCTACAAGGTCGACCAGCTGGAGCTGCAGCGCAGATGGGGTTTCGTCACGGGCGAGCCGCGCTGGGCGGTTGCGCATAAATTCCCCGCCGAACAGGCGATGACGACCGTGCAGAAGATCGACATCCAGGTCGGCCGCACCGGCACGCTGGCGCCGGTTGCGCGGCTGGCGCCGGTCACGGTCGGCGGCGTCGTGGTCGAAAACGTCACGCTGCACAATGAGGACTATATCAAGGGCCTGGACAGCACGGGCCAACCGATCCGCGACGGCATCGACGTGCGCATCGGCGACACGGTGGTGATCCAGCGGGCAGGGGACGTCATTCCGCAGATCGTCAGCGTTGTCATCGACAAGCGTCCGCCCGACGCCGTGCCATACGAATTCCCGCACACCTGTCCGATCTGCGGCTCGCCCGCGACGCGCGAAATCAACGAGAAGACAGGCAAGGAAGATTCCCGCCGCCGTTGCACCGGCGAACTGATCTGCCCCGCGCAGGCCGTGGAAGGATTGCGGCACTTCGTGTCACGCGGTGCCTTGGACATCGAAGGCCTGGGCGCCGAGAACATAGACACTTTCTTCAATGCGGGATTGATCAAGACAGCCGCCGATATCTTCACGCTCAGGGATCGCCGTCCGGCCGTCACCAAGGCGTTGGCCGAGCGGCGTGAGGAGCAGGCCAGGCAGCGCGAGGCGGCATCGGGCAAGACGCGCAAGAATGTGCGCAGCGTCGAGGATCGCAATTACGAAGGCCTCGACAAACTGTTTGCTGCCATCGACTCGCGCCGCGAACCGGAACTGGACCGCTTCATCTTCGCGCTCGGCATCCGCCATATCGGCGAAACCACGGCCGCAGTGCTTGCCAAAACCTTCTCGACCATCGAGGAACTGATCCGCGTCGGCAAGGAGACAGCGGCGGCCGACGATCCGCACAGCGTTTTCCCATCGGTCAACGGCATCGGCGACACGGTCATCGATGCGCTACGCGACTTCTTCGGCAACGAACGCAACGACGACGTGCTGGACGCGCTGCTCAAACAGGTCAAGCCGAAGCCGTATATCGTGACCATCTCGGCCGACAGCGCGGTGGCCGGCAAGACGATCGTGTTCACAGGCACGCTGGAAAAGATGACCCGCCCCGAAGCCAAGGCAATGGCCGAACGCCTCGGCGCGAAGGTCGCGGGTTCTGTTTCGGCGAAGACGGATCTGGTGGTCGCCGGGCCGGGCGCCGGCTCCAAGCTCAAGTTTGCCAGCGAGCTCGGCGTCGAAGTGATCAACGAGGACGCCTGGCTGGTGCGGATCGGCAAGGCGTGATGGAAGGTGCATTCAAGGGTTTCGGGCCGAAGGCCATTCCGTTCCTGAAGGCACTGGATTTCCATCAGAGCCGGGAGTGGTTCCTGGAAAACCGCGACCTGTTCGAGAAGGAGTTGCGCGACCCCTTCGGCGATCTGGTCGAAACGCTCACGGAGCGTTTCACGCAAGCTGGGCTCGGCCTGCGCGGCGATCGCAAGAAGTCGCTGTTCCGTATCAACCGCGACGTGCGCTTCGCCAAGGACAAGCGACCTTACAACCGGCATCTGTCGGCGATCCTGTCGCCCGACGGCACCAAGATGGCGCACGGCGTGTTCTACGTTCATGTCGGGCTTGAGGGTTGCTTTGCCGACGTTGCCTGGTGGCAGCCGGAGCCGGCACTGCTGCTGGCTATGCGCAAAGCCATCGCGACGCAGCCTGACAAGTTCCGCGCCATGGTAAAGGCGCTGAAGAAGAACGGCCTTGAGCTTGAGACGGAAGGCCGCATGAAGCGTACCCCACGCGGTTTCGAGCAGATCAGCGAACCCGATCTGACGGACGCCATCCGCAACCGGCATTTTGTCGTCCAGCATGTGATCGACCCGGCGGGGATCCATGGTGCGCAGCTGGTCGGCGAACTCGTCGATTTCACCTTGCGCGCCAGGCCGCTTCTCGACTGGGGCAGGGCGATCGAGGGCAAAGCCCTCGCCGCCTAGCCTTCGACAAGCATCACGACGATCATTTCCGCTGATCATTTGGCTCAAGCAAATTCGTGTGACAGACCGGGCTGCGCCACCTACATACCGCCCTTCGCAAGGGAGTGATTGATGGCGACGGACGCAATCTCCGAGAGTGGTGCAAGGAGCGATTTCTGGCAGGGCGTGCGGCTCTCGATACCTGTCGTGGTGGCGTCGGCGCCATTCGCGGTGCTGTTCGGGGCGCTTGCGGTCGACAATGGCTTCTCGGTCTTCGAAGCCTTCCTGATGAGCGCGTTGGTCTACGGCGGCGCCAGCCAGATGGTCGGCATCCAGCTGTTCGGCCAACATGTGGCGCCGTGGCTGATCGTGCTGTCGATCTTCGCCGTCAATTTCCGCCATGTGCTCTATTCCGCCGGTATCGGCCGGCGCATTGCGCACTGGCCTGTCATCAGCCAAGCGCTCGGCTATTTCATCCTCACCGATCCACAATTCGCGGTGGCCGAGGCGAGGGCGCAATCCGGCCAGACGGTCGGCTTCGCCTGGTATCTTGGGCTCGGTCTTCCGGTCTATGTGTTCTGGGTGATCGAAAGCGCGCTTGGCGCGGTGTTCGGCAAGCTGATCCCCGACACGCATGCGCTGGGCATCGATTTCCTGCTGCCGATCTATTTTCTCGGTCTTGTCCTGGGCTTTCGCAAGCGGCCGCTGTGGTTGCCGGTGGTCATTGCCAGCGCCGCCGCCTCGATCATCGCCTACAAGACGGTCGGCTCGCCCTGGCACGTCTCGATCGGCGCGGTTGCCGGTGTGCTGCTTGCCGTCATCCTGCCACCTCACCACAGCGGCGTGAAGGCGCGGCCATGAGCACGACATTCTGGATCATCATCGCTGGTGCGATCGCGACCTATCTGACGCGCATTGGCGGGCATCTGGTCATCTCCCGTTTCGACAACATCCATCCGCGCGTTGAGGCCGGCCTCAATGCGGTACCGGCGGCGGTGCTGACGACACTGGTCGCGCCGGAGCTGTTGAACGCCGGACCGGCGGAATGGGCAGCACTGGTTGTCACCGCCGTGGTTTCGCTGCGCGGCGGGCTGATGTCGATGTTTCTCGCCGGCGCGGCGGTGTTGATCGTCGCGCGGCAGTTCGTCGGGTAGGAATTCTGCCGCGCGATCGTCTCGAACGGTTGGCGCCGCCCCTCATTGCCCTGCCGGTGTCCAGCCGATAGATGGGTAACACTTTGAACCGGATACATGGGTTAC
>NZ_JBWKME010000052.1:0-9700 GCF_056431085.1 Mesorhizobium waitakense
CCCGTCACGAGCTCTGGCCCCGGTCGCCACCATGATCATGCTCGGTCGCACAATTGTCGGCACTGGCACGCCGACACTGAGAAGCCAATCCAGTTCCTGTTCGCCGAGATGTTGCGGGATGAGGATCCTGCGAGCGCCGAACATGCAGCCCTGATGACTGAGGTCATCATCTCCTTGTTGATAGCCAGCCTGATGAAGGGTCATTTGCCCCTCCTGCACGCGCGCTGGTACGGCGGTGTGTAGCTTTCAACGCTTATAACCGGTCGGCAGATCGGCCATGGCCTCTCGGAAACTGCGCTCCACTTGCGCGGTATACAAGCCTTTGTTGGCTAGCTCGTCCCAAAGGAAAAAGCACGCCACCATGGCAATCACTATGAGTATTGGACGCATCGGAATGCCCTCCCTCAGAGCGACAATTTGGGCGACCTCGCCGGCGCGAGTTCAATGCTTCATGAGGTCACGATTGAACCGGATCTCATGGCCGTATGACCCACTGGGTAGATCTGCCGCCGCCTGACGGAAGCTGCGTTCCACATCGGCCGTATACCTGCCGTCATTCGCCAGCCTGTCCCATAGGACAAAGCAGACTGCCAAGGCGATCACAATTAGCAACGGTCGCATCGGAAAACCTCCCTCAGAGTTCCCGAAAACTGATGGCAAGCATGATCCTCATAGGGAAGGAATACAAGCTGGCGCTAATATGGTGGTTACCGGGGGCAGGGTCACAACGCGGGACGCTCGGCAGGCTTCGGCGGTGTAGGACAGCGGCGGCGAAGAACGCGCGCTGGCGGGCTGGAGCGGAACGAGATCGACGCTTTGCGAGGCTAGGCGCTCACATCTTCAACTCGCGCTTAAGTTCGTTGAGGAAGCGCCAGTCCGTACCTTCCGCGATAATCCTGTCGGGTGTGGAGCCGATCAAACCGATTTCCTTCAGCTGCAGCGCATAGAAGCGGACGGCGTCAGTGGAATCGTAGTCCCGCCATTGCCGGTAAGGCAACTCGCTGATCGCCGCGAACGCATCATCGTAGTGGCTGGCGAACCCGCCCGCAACCAAGCGCTCGGCAACCATGGCCGGCGCGGCGGTGCATAGATCCGCAGCCTTGAGGATGGCGCGCAGCACACGCTTGGTAGCAACCGGATGCGCCGCCACAAAATCGCTGTTGGCGGACAGCATGCAGCAGAAATATTGCGACCAGGGCCGGTCCACAGTGCTGTTGATGATCACGTTCCCGACCTTGTTGCGCCGCAATTCCTGCGGATCCGGCGGAAAGCCAAGGAACGCATCCACGTCGCCGCGCGCGAACAGTTCCTTGGGTTTGATCGCCGGGTTCACAACCCAGTTGATGTCGTGCGCCGGATCGAGCCCGACATAGGCCGCAATGCTGGCGAGGAACAGATGCGGGCCCGTACCGAGCCCTTGGACCCCGACGTTCCTGCCTTTCAGATCGACGACGCTGTCGATCCCGCGCTTGGCAAACAGCTCGAAGCAGCCGGGATGGACGCCGCCGAGCAGAGTGATCCGCGCACCGGAGTCCAAGGCGACGATCAAATTTGTCACGAAGTTGAGGGTAAAGTCGATCTCGCCTTTCGCCACCGCGGAGGCCTGGGCCGCACCGGCGCCTGTGACGACATAGTCAACCTCGGTGAAGCCCTCAGCACGCAGAAGTTCCTCTGCAACATACTGTGGCGCCACGCAGATGCTAGGAATCTTCGCCAAGCGAATGCGCGTGGTCTCGGGCGGTGGTTCGGCAAGAGCTCGAGTTGGAGCGCCGACGAGGCTGGCGGCCCCGGCAGCCGTCAGGCCGGCCAGGAAACGGCGGCGATTTTGAATGATCTGCATCGGAACGCTCCTCTCTCCGAATTGCAAAAGGCAATTCTGGCCGGAATAGAGCAAAAGAGGTTCCGCCAGAGGTAGATAGTCTCGTGAGCGCACCGAGTAGTAACGGGTTGGAGCGCGCCCAGTCTGATGCGGAAGTCTTTCGCTCTCAGTCGCCGGCGCGAGTGCGGTCCCAACCAGCAACGAATGACCATACGCCCTATCGGCGCCGGTAGCGAGGGCGTTCTAAGACACTTGGCGTCGGGCTCTATGCCCCTATCTATGGGGTGCTCTCTGTGTCAGCCGTTCCGCAGCCTCACACCAGCGCCGCCGCCATTCTCAGGGATGAACAAAAACGTCATTCTTTCCCGCGTCGGAGGTTTCGCCTGAACGCGAAATTCGCCGCGATTTGGTTAGCGCGAGCCGCAAGGTTGTATCCCGTTCGGACATACCCATTTTGCCTCTTCCCTACGGATCGCCATCTATGATCGCCGCTGCGACGAGGTGAGCCTTGATGAGGTTGAGCGGATCTCAATCTGATGCGCAGCAGCTCTCATCCGGCAACTGAACTGAGATTGCGTCTCGAAAAGCTGATTTTCGGCCTAAACTGAGCGACGGCCTCTGGGCTTAATGGAGCGTTGTTTTATAGCTTAGACCCGGAAATGAAACGGCGTCGGGCATCAGCGCTGGCCTGCCGGCGGGGTGGCCCTTGAGGATGTCGAGGAAGAACGCGGTTGTGAGCGCGTTCGCCTGCTTGGAGTTCATGAACATCATGTGCCCGCCACTATCGAATATGGCCAACGCCTTGTCTTTGCTGCTGATTTGATCATACGCCCACAGAGCGTTGTGTTTAGGCAGTACAACGGCATCGTCGGAAGCGAACATTATCAGCGTCGGCACCTTGACCTCCCCAATGCCGGTGTCGCCAAGGGCATGCAGATCGCCGCCCGGAGCTCCGGCGACAAGAGCGGCCACGCGTTTATCCCAGATGGGCGGCATTGGCGCCGCAAACGGATCAGCGACACCGTAGTGCGTCGCGACCGCTTGCTCGTGGCCGACGAATTGGCATGTATCATTGGCGGATGGCTCCTTCTTGTTTACAGCGCACCAGGCATCGAGTTCTTTGAAGTTGACCCGGGCGCCTCCCGCCTGGAACACAGTGGTCCCGCCGCTCGAATGTCCCCAAACACCGATGCGGGAGGTGTCGATTATTCCGGCCAGCTTGCCGCCCGGGGCGGTCAATGAATCAGCGTACCCGATCACCCGGACCACGTTGGCAGGGTGATCGTAAAGCAGCCAGGTCGTCCACTGATCTTCCCGGCTAACTCCTTCATCCAGCGGTCCCCGCAGTCCGGTATCATAATCCGCGGCAGCGACGACGAAGCCGTGCGATGCGAGTTGCCGGCCCAACGTGCCGTATAAAGCGCCGCTTCCGTCGAGCCCGTGGATCAAGATCACCAACGGATAAGGACCGGTTGTGGCCGCAGGTGCATCCATCGACACCATCAAGATTGCGGCGCTGGGATCGGGGGCGGGACCGCCGGCGGGATACCAGACCAGGGTCGCCATGGGATGCTTGCCAGAAGTGTCAGGGATAGTGAACTTCTGGAGACCAACTGCAAACGGCCCTGGCTTCGTGAAGTCTGCGGCGAACGCGAATGAAAGAACGGCAGATAGCCACACAACTAGCCCGAACGGAAGGCTCAACAGGCTCATAATCTCACCTCTTAGCCGGCTCTGTATCGTCGGCCTTCGGAGGGGAAATTTGGCGCAGATTGCTATCATTGACAATGCAGATTTACCACAAAGCAGCCGGGCGCGCAGCCCCGTTGGACTAGCTGACGGTCTACGCCAGGCCCTGACGTCGCTCAACCGGACTTCGCAGCAACCTTCTCTGGCAGCTGCTCGTGCGATCGTCACTGCGGGACGAACTCGACCAGGTCGTCGCATGGGTGGCGCAGGCGCGCGGCCGAATATCGCCAAGCCTTTGGCCGAGGCGCGCCCGTCGTCCTACTTGGCGAGACGAGCATGAAGCGCAGCTTTATCAATCTTGTCCTCTAAGCTCGAAATCAATGTGTATGAATCTGCCTTTATCGCGTTTATCAAGGGAATCGATTTGTCGCGGTAGAGAGCGTTGGCTTCGTCGATCTTGCCGTTCTGAAGCAGGTCATGCACGTCAATTGCCACCGCGGATAAAGTCTCGACATTATGGTGGATATCTGAAAACCGTTTCAGTTCGTCCTCAGACACGCTTTTGTTTCGCTGTACTGCGGTCATTGCATGGACCAGCATCGGCTTTAGTCCCCCCACCATTTCGTGTAGTTTAAGGTTTTCTATCCGCGTCGTCCCCATCGATGCCGCGGTTGCTGGGTCATAGCGCGACCAGCCGCCATAGGCTGCGAGAAGCGCAAGAGTTTCCAGATACATGACCCCCTCGCCGAACCTTTCCAGTTTGTATGTTTGACTGATCACGTTCTGCTGCTGGGCAATGACCTGGATCGTGTCGCCGGGCGCAGCGGTTTGTGAACTGGCCGGGCGCGCAAGTGTGAGAGCCAGCAGTAGGAGTGCGAGGGTTCGAGCAGTCCGTAGAGCGAATTGCAAGAATAAGCGCATTACCGCCTCCCAACGTTCAAACCATCATCCGTCAGCACAACGCAATGACGGGTAGTGGGTCAGTTTGAAATCTGACGCTGCGCTTTTTGCCGGGCGCCGTTCTTTGAGCTCCGGGCATTGTCAGTTCTTCGGCATTTGCGGTGGCACAAGTTGAACGTATGGCGTCGTCGGTTCCTTATCAGAGCGAATGCGGCTGGGGGCCGGCTTCCCGTGTTTGCCGAGCGACCTAATGTATTGATAGAGGGATTGCATATCGCTCTCCTCCATCGCTCGAAGATTGTACCAAGGCATCGGTGGAGACGTTCTAATGCGCTTCAGCATCCCTACGAATCCACGCTCGCTCATTGCCGAAGCATCTATCCGAAGATTGGTCGCATAGGTCGTGCCCCAGGGACCGCGCCAGCCGACCGAGTTGCCCATTAAAGCCTTTTCAGGATCAATCTTGCCTTCTGTTTCGCTGTAGCCTTCGGTATGGCAGTTGTGACACCCGCCGATGATTGATATTTGCAATCCTCGTTCGACCGATACTTCGCCTTGAGCGAAGGCTGCAGTTGGCATCGTGAGGCCGGCTAATAGGAAATACAGGCTTGTGACGCGCATCCTTCAACCTCCTCGCCCGCCTATGTTGGAAAAGCGTAACCACGCCGCGAGATATAAAGAGCTGCTGCGGCAAGAGCCGCGCTTCCTTGAACAAGAAGTTCTCTGCGTTGAAAACTATGTATGTTGTTTGCCTCCCAGTTGATCCGGAACAGGCTGCAACAGGCGACGCAATGAAAATTCTGCCCAGCCGGAAGTATCCGGATAGGTCAGACAATCACCGACGCACCTCAAGCCTGTGAAGTGTTGGGCGATATTCTAGCTGCGTTTCGCAATCTAAGAGTGCGCCTTAGAATAGGACGTGTCCACAACCTGGACGGGACATGATAACTTTGTTGGTATTCCACGCCGATTTCCAATCCTGCCGTTTGCTGCTCGGGCGCTAATTGCTCATTCCCGTCAGCGAGGATCATCAGCGAAACCGGCAGGAACCAAGAGGTAAGCTGCGGGTTTGCTTGGGATGCTGACATGATCGGCGCAGCCATTCATCCACAGGAGAACACCATGACCCTTCCGAGCAAAACCGCGGCAGTTGCCGCTTTGTTGATCATGTTGGGCTCGCCCGCGCTGGCCGAGTCGAGCGGGACACCTGTGCCCGCAGTAAAGGCACAGGATCAGGACCCCGAACAGTCGCCCGAAGCGACCGAAGAAACCCAAGACTCGATGCGTGAAATGATGCGCCAGATGATGGGTGAGATGCTTAAGGAAAGAATGCAGGAGGATCGCGGTCCCCGAGCAGAGCGACGCGGTGGCGATCGCTGGCATCGGGACTACAGAATGGGCCCGCCTGAAGGGCGGCGGATGACGGGTGGCCACGGCGGTATGGGAGCCAGGATGATGCATGCCGCAAAGATGCGAATAATGTTTGCCATTGTGGACGCCGACGGCGATGGGGCACTTTCGCACACCGAGGTTCAGGATTTCGTCGGACGGATATTCAACGCGGTGGACGAGAACGGCGATGGCAGCGTTGACATGGAGGAAATCCAATCCTTCTTCCATGGAGCCGGCAACGATAAGGCGGAGTAGACTGGGGACGAATCGTCCTTCAACATTGTTCCTCGAGCCCTGGTCGGCATCCTCATTGCGGCTGTCCCACTGTCCCACTGTCTAGGGAGTGGGACAGTGGGACAGCCGGAATTCAAGGCTTTCTGCTCGACGGCTCAATTGCTTTCAATCGTGTTTGGATGCGGTTCACCTTCGATTTGCTTAAACCAATTGCAGCGGCGATATCGCGTACGCTTTCGCCGTCGCGCGTCATCGCCAATACGAGATTGGCTTCGACATCCTGAAGATCCTTGACCAACCACTGCGCCTCGCCATTGCGAACTTCCAGCTTGGCCTCGATGGGCTTTGCGGCCTCACCGTACACGCCGCGCGCCTTGCCCAAGTGAACCTCGAAACGGGCGCCATCTTCGATCTCGTAGTCGCCCGAGTGCTTCGCATCGGACGACCACTGCCAAAATCGGAAAGGTACGCTGTGGGGAACGCCGTATAGTCGGCGACGTCAAAGCGCATGGTCCCCTTGGCCGCATCGTCGTCGGCGGGATGACGACCACGATCCTCCGCCCTGTCCGGCGTATGGCACAATCTCGCCAACAAGAGGTGGGGGTGGGGCGACCGCCTGCCTGGAGCCGGCATTGGTCTGAGGGGGCGGGCCACCGAGGGGCTCTAATGCGTTCGCCTTCCATTTGCCCCGGTTCCTAGAACTTTAGCTGGCGCTAAGAGTTCGTATCGAAGGCAGATAACGACCCCTCGCTATCTGCTGAGATCAGGTTCGCAAACTCGAACGGAGCCCGCGGTCTGGTCGTTTCTCCCTTCAGGCCCGACTGAACAAAGTCGCCGGACATGGATTTTACCGATGAGAAGTGATCGGCGAACGTCTGCGCTGCGATTGGTGCGGCCGAAAGCGCGGGCATAAGTTCGACGTTTATCGCGGCAGCGCTGAGAAGGACGAACCAGAGACCGAGCAGTGTTTTGACTTTATAGGCCATCCAGTTGTCCTACCTTAGTGAAGGCGCGTGATCGCAACAGATCACGCGCCTTAGGCATCAGTAGCCGTCCGGGCACCGGGCAATGTAAACCCGGCCATGACGATCGCTATACCGGCATTGGCCGGCCTCACTGGCGTGCCCGATCACTGCACCGGCTATCGCGCCGACTGCCCCACCAACGACAGCACCTTGTACCGGATCGCCGGCCACCGCGGCACCGATCGCGGCACCACCCAAGCCGCCGACGGCAGCGCCTTGTTCGGTACGGGAACATGCTGCGAGCGGAATGAGCAGGCTTAAAATGAGCAGTGTCTTTTTCATGGGCTCTCTCCTTAATTGGCCGGAGAATAAATGCGCCACGGCGTTTTTCGATCCATCGTCCTGTTCCCTTCACGGAACAGCTCCTCTCCGCTCCAAGGACTACTGCAAAGGCTGAGGGACTCCGAGCCCTTCGTCGGGCGAAGGGCTCAGGTTGAGCGTGACCGCAATCGTTCGCGGATTAGCGTTTTATCGCTCGGGCCACCGCGATCAAGATACACGCGCCGATGAAGCCGGCGACCAGATAGCCGAGCCAGCCGGCCAACGATATGCCAAGCACGCTCAGGATGAGGTTGGCGACAATGGCCCCCACGATCCCCAAAATGATGTTCATGAGCACGCCCATGTTACTCTTCATGAACATCTCGGCGAGCCATCCCGCGATACCGCCGATGATGATCGCTGCCAGCCAGCCGACGCCAGGATTCTGCATAGTTTTCCCCTTTCCTCGAACCGCAAATTGGTTCGACAGGGGAACGTTTAGGAGCCAACAAGGTTCCCGCGATACAGGTGCCGTATACGCTCGGAAAAATGCGAGTCGCAGCAGGGAATCTTACTTGGCGTTTCGGATGCCGACAACTCCGCTGCGGTTAACGCGAGTCACCCCAGTCATCTCAGGCGACTTCCGAATTCCAAAGGGAACTTCGCATCGTGCGGCCCGTTGTGCCGTCGCAGACTGTGCCGCGTCCAGCCTCCCTGCAATGGTTCGGCCGAACGCGGCGTGCATCAACACTAACGCACGAGGAAACGTACCATGATCAGCAAACTTTTGGCTACCACCGCAATAGCAACTCTGCTGTCGTCTGGCCTGTGGGTATCAGGGGCCGCCGCTGAAGATGCCACCAAACCTGCCACCGCTACGACCACTGCGGCGACGGCGCCGGCGGCCGTTGCAGACGGCAGCCTGGTCACCAAGATCATAGGCGCCGACGTCTATGATAGCGCCGCAGACAATGCCGAGAAGATCGGTGATGTCAAAGACATCGTCCTCTCCAAGGACGGCAAAGCCAAGTACATCATCATCGGCGTAGGCGGGTTCCTGGGCTTGGGGGAAAAGAACGTCGCCTACGATTTCAGCAAGGCCGAGTGGGTCGAGAAGAAGGGTGATCGCTGGTTGGTCGCTAAGACCACCAAGGAAGACCTTCAAGCGCAAAAGGATTTTGACCTGAAGGTCTACGACACGGCAGCGGCCTCGAACACAAATGATGTCGCGGCTACCGCGGCCAACAATGAAGCGGCCCCAGCCACGACGGACAACACCGCCACCGCGGCAATCGACAAGTCTTCGCTGACCGAGATGCCGGTGGACAAAATCAGCACCAAGGATTTCATTGGCACCACAGTCTATGGAGCAGACGATGCAAAAGTCGGCGAGATCGGCGACGTCGTCCTGGGCGGCGACAAGAAGGTGGATGCCGTGGTCGTCGACGTCGGCGGCTTCCTCGGCATGGGCGAAAAGCCAGTTGCTGTTGGCTTGGAGAAATTGAAGTTCCTGTCCGACAAGGATGGCAACCGGTATCTCTACACAAACCTCACAAAGGCCCAGCTTGAGGCGCAGACTGCCTATGACAAGGGCACCTACGCGCAGAATCGCGACAAGCAGCGGATCGTTGTTGGCCAGTAGACCCCAACGTGGCCCGCGCTGTTTAGGCGCGGGCCACACTGTTTTCGATCGTGTATGCGCGATCTGACAATCCGGGTAGGTGATCATTAGACAGGTCCTTATCGGTTGCACGCAGCGGCGCCGTCGAGAAGGTCCGTCCAATCGGTCCTCAGAGCGATGTTGAGGGCTGCAGGCGCTGAGGGGCGGTGGCGGCTTTGGTGGCTCGCTGGGGCGGACGGCCGCGACGGACAATCAAGGATTTCCGCGACAGCCATCCTCCTTACGCGGCAAACTCGGGTTCAGCGTGAAATGGTAGCCGCAGCGCACTCGGTAATGGAAAAGCCCGCCGCCTATAGGGAATGGCGACGGACTTCTGTCTTCACTGTAAGCCGAATTCCTCGGCAAGGCTGCGAATAGACATCGACAGTCCAGACGATATCAGAATGGCTCTGGACGTTGCTCAAAGGACTGGAAGCTCGGCGCTAGCCTCCGTAGGGAAATGGCCGGTGCGGTTGGGCTCGCATTGGGGACCACACCGGCCACTTGCGGGAAGGGGTCGAGGCTCCCCGCGTTGCCTAAATTATTGGCATATCGCCCGGCCGGCCTCTTTGTTGCAGCCCCGGTTCCGGTTTTGGAACGCTCAATACAGCCAAATGGCCCGGCCTGTAGAAATCCTGTGTCACCTAGCACTACTTTGGCAGTTTAGGTTTGAGGGCGTGTGCGAGCAGCTTCTGACAGTGAGGACATCTGCGGGGTGGC